>JAPPBA010000020.1 GCA_026705295.1 Candidatus Palauibacter australiensis | reverse complement strand
CTCGAACTCGGCGATCGACTCGTTCGCGACGTCCACCCGCAGGTAGAAGTCACTGGGGAGCGTCACCGCGTGCCCGTCGTGGTCTGTGAACTGCACGCCGATGTGGGCGGTTTCCTCGCCCGGCTCGACCTCGAGTTCTCCGGTCCACGCTCCATCGTGTCCGTCGTAGGACGCCACGGTCTGGCCGCTCAGCGACAGGGTCACGCCCTCGACTTCGTCGGCGTGAAATTCCTCCATGGGCTCCATAGGGTCGTCCCCGCCGCAGGCGCCAAGGACCAGCAGCCCGGCGGTCGCCAGGACGAGTGGCAGTTTCGATTGAAGATGTCTCACGTTTTCACCTCGTTCCGTTAATGGATCCGCCCGCCTCGGGCATGATCTCGAAGATAACGATAACCCCTTATCAATAACGGTCAAGAAGGCCGCCGCGGGGCACGATCATCGAGGTCAGACTCCTTCGGTGGGCATGTAATAGCCGACGCCACGCTCGTTGCGGATATAGGCGGGGTTGGCGGCGTCGTCTCCAAGTTTGCGGCGCAGGCGCTTCACGACGGCGCGCACGAGCTTCGGATCCGGAGTCCCGGCGTGCCGTCCGCCCCACGCCTGGCGCAGTATCGATTCGTATGTGAGCACACGACCGACGTTCATCGACAGCACGCGAAGCAGTTCGTACTCGGTGGCTGTCAGTTGCACCTGCCGGCCGGCCACCGAGACCCGACGCGCGTCGTACCGGATGGCCAGTTGCCCGAGCGCGAACGGCTTCGGGCCGGCCACTCGGCGCAAGGCGGCCCGCACCCTCGCCCCCAGTTCCGATGGAGAGAAGGGTTTGACGATGTAATCCACCGCGCCCGCGTCCAACGCCCTGACGACCGTTTCCTCCCTCCCGTAAGCGGAGATGAAGATCACCGGAACGTCCGTCAGTTCGGGGATCCGCTCCATCAGAGCGATCCCGTCGGTCCCGGGGAGTAGCAGGTCCAGCAGGGCCAGCCCGGGTTTGTGCGTCCTGACGAGATCAACCACTTCGTCCGGGTCGCCGGTCACGACCGGCACGTAACCTGCTTCGGTGAGCGCGTCCCGAGCGTACCGCAGGGTCTGCGGATCATCGTCGACGACCAGGACTCGCGTGCCATGCACTCCTTCCTGAGCCGGACTTCGGCCCCCCGCCGCCGGACGTGCCGCGGCGGCATACACCTCCTCAGCCACCGGGAGCGTGAATGTGAACCGCGTGCCGCGTCCCGGACCGTCGCTCTCGGCCCAAATGCGGCCCCCGTGCGCTTCCACGAGTCCCTTGCAGATCGTGAGCCCCAGACCCGCTCCCCGCAGCCCGCCGTGGCGGTCCCCCGCGGCGGGCGCCGTATACCTGCGAAACAGGTGCGGCAGCCGGTCCGGCGGCACGCCCCGACCCTGGTCGGTCACCGTGATGGTCACATGTACGCCGTCCCTCGCTGCGTTCACGCGGACGGGCGACGACTCGGGCGAGTACCTCGCCGCGTTGGACAGGAGGTTGTTGAGAACCTGGACGACGCGCACGCGGTCGGCGAAGACGCGAGGGAGGTCCTCCGGCAGGTCGATGTCGAGCGGGTGCGTCCCGGTGCCTCTCTCAAAGTCGCTCCGCGCCCGGTCCACGACGTGGGCGACCTCGACCGCCTCGGGGGACACCGACAGCGTGCCGGTCACGATGCGTCCGTGGTCGAGCAAATCGCCAATAAGGCCATGCATGCGGTCGGCCTGGTCGTCGATGACGCGGAAGAACTGCAGCATCTCGGCCGCGTCGGGCGCCGCCGAGCTTCCCAGCACGGTGGCCGTCGAACCCTTGATCGAGATCAGTGGCGTCCTGAGTTCGTGGCTCACGATCTGCAGGAACTCTGCGCGCAGCCGCTCGATCTGCTCCAGCGGCGCCAGGTCCTGCAGGGTGACCACGACCGATTCGACGGCGCCGTCGGTCGTCTGAATCGGCGTCGCGTTGACCAGCGTGGTCACGTGTCGGCCGTCGGGCACCGACAGCGTCATCTCCTCGCCGCGCACCGTCTCGCCGCTGCTCAACAACTGCGTCAGCGGGAACTCGGCCAGGGCCAGTTCCCGCCCGTCGGCGCGGCGGAAGGTGATCAGTTCCAGCAGCGCCTCCGAGGAGGTCCCGGGCATGCTAAGTACATCGACGATCCGTCGTGCCTCCCGGTTGAACGACAGGAGCTGGCCCGTCCGTCCATCGAAGACCACGACACCCACCGGCGAGGTTTCGATCAGCGTCTCCAGGTCGGCCCGTGCCCTTCGCTCATCGCGGTGCGCGCGGGCGTTGGCGATCGCCGTCGCCGCCTGGGACGCGAACAGCATCAGCACCTCCTCGTCCGCGTCGGTGAACTCCTCTCCACCTTCCTTCTCCGCGAGAAAAAAGTGGCCCACCGCGATGTCGTGATGCCGCAGCGGCACCCCCTGTAGCGTCTTGGACCGCATCAGATCCGGCGCGAGCCCGAGCGCTCGGACGTAGGCCGGCAGGTCCGACAGCCGGAGCGGCGCGTCGAGCGCTCGCAGGTGTTCGAAGAGCCGCGGTCCATCCGGCCACGAAGCCATCTCGTCCTTCTCCCGGGGTGTAAAGCCGGAAGTGACGAAGTCCTCGAGGTGCCCGGCGCGGTCGACCGTGGTGATCAGGCCGTAGCGCGCCCCGGTCAGGGCTCGGGCGCTGTCGGCGACCTCCTGGAGGACGGTATCCAGATCCAGGGTACTGCTGATGCGCAGGACGGCGGCACTCAACCTCGTGACGCGCTCTCGAAGCGCCTCCACCTGTCGCTGCCACTCGGCGGAACTCTCAGCCATTTGTTCACTTCTCCGCCGCACCGGAAATCCAGGCTTCCCGCTGCAGCCATTCCGCGATTATCGCTCGTTTGTCACGATAATATACCGCAAATGTCGCTCGGCAAGACTCGCAGGCAGGGTTCAAGGGCACGAAACTCCCCGGTGAGCCGGTTCGGTCATCCTTGCGCGCTGTTTCTCGGTCACCGTAATCTCATGCGCGTGAACCGCTGGATCGCCAAATAATCACGATACCGCACCGGTTCGTGACACAGCTACACGGTGTTCGATGAGAGCCGTCTCGCTGAGCAGCCTCGCATGTCGCTGGCCGCGGACCCCCTGAATTGATCCGCATCTTCGCCCATACGTCAGGTGACGCCGAGCGCGTGCAGGCTGCCGTGGAGGGCCCCGTCACCGTCGTGCGCGATGCGGCCGCGGTCGTCACGGGCGAAGAAGGCGATACCACCGGTCTGATCATCGCGTGTCGCAGTTGGGTTGTGCCCGAGACGGTCGAACTGCTCAAGGACGTTGAGCGGATCCTGCCACTGATCCCGGTCATCCTGGTGACGGACCGCGACTCGGCAGTGGCGCGCTGGTTGAGCGATGTGCGGGTATCCGCACTCGTCTGGTTCGACAAACTCGAGACGCAACTCCCCCATGAAATCGTGCGGGTGCGCAGCAAATCGGGGTTGTCTCATCTGGCTTACGTCATACACCGATCGGATCTCCCCCGACTCCTGCGCACAGGCTTGTCCATAGCCGCCACCAAAGCCCAGAGCACGCCCCTGCGCTGCGCCGGCGAGCTGGCCCGTGCCGTCCGCTGCTCCCCGGTCACCCTCTCGCAGCAGTTCGCCGACGCCACCGCGCGCGCGACGACGCTGAACCGTTTCCTCGGCGGTCTCGTGATGCTGCGCGCCCATCAGCTTCGCCTGTCGGGCCTGAGCTGGGAGAGCGTGAGCAGGATCGTCCGCTTCGCCCGCCCGACGCTGACGCGAAAAAGCAAACGATGGCCGGGATGCACGCTGCGAGAACTCGAGTGTATGGATCCCGATCAGCTCTTCGCCGCGTTCAACGAAAAGTTCGTGCGGCCGTTGCTGAGCCGAGCAGATCGGGACTAAAAGTCGTGCCTTTTCTTCGTCTTTTGCTCCATATCCATAAGAATCGTCCCTTCCCCCGCTCTGCCTGCCGCTAGAGCCTTCTAGGCGCGGATCGCACCTCCCCCAATTTGAGTGGGTGACGGCTCCGCTGGAGCGGCCCACCTGGCCCCGGGCATCACGTTCATCTCATCAAAACCGACAGGTCCAATGAACCCACGACGAGTCGTCATCATCGGGGGAGGAGCGGCCGGTCTCAGCGCCGCCTACACGCTCAAGAAGAAGGGCATTGAGCCCATGCTGCTGGAGTCGCTCGCACACGTGGGTGGGCGTCTGGCGGGCGAACAAGTGGACGGTTTTTTCGTGGATGCCGGGGCGGACTTCTTCACTTCGTCCTGCGACGTGGCCCACGAAATGTGCCACGAGTTGGGCGTGCCGCAGGCTCGCTCGAAGATGAAGCTCGGCTGGTACCGGCATGGCAGGTGGGTCACAACGACACCGGGCCTTTCGGCCACGAACCTCATCAGGAATCTCCCGGCGGCCGGGTCCCTGGGTTTTCTTTCGCCCCGGTCCATCCGGGCATGCCGCAAGCTGTTCGGCGACACGACTCACCGATCCACGCGACTCGGATTCATGAGCGACAGCCGACTCGCGGAGTGGAACGACGCCGAGACGTTTGGCGACTACCTGGACAGAATTGCGGTGCCCCAGTCCGTGCAGTCGACCCTCAAGGGCTTCTTTGAGGCGATAACGATGGGTGACGTCGGCAACTCCGGTCAGGCGTACATGCTGACGTACGTGTCGGAGATTCTGTTGAGGGCGGACAAACTCTGGGTACCCGAGAAAGGGACCTCCGACCTCGCCCGCGCACTGGCCGCCGCGTGCGGAGACGCGATCCGCGTCTCGACCACCGTCCATCGAGTTGAAGCGCGAAGCGACATCGTGACGCGCGTCGCGACGGACGCCGGCCCCATCGAGGCGGACGCAGTCATCTGCGCCGTTCCCGCCACGAGGGTACCGGACCTCATCCCCGAGCTGCCCGACGGAATCCGCCGGGCGCTCGAAACGGTGACCTACTCCAGCGGCTGCCGGGTCGTCATCGGACTCGACCGTCCGCCGCTCCCCGCCGGCTGGCACGGCGCCATTCACCCTGACGACGATACGCCGCTTCTGCTGGACCGATCCGTAAACCTCCCGGCGTGCGCGCCGCCCGGAAAGAGCACCCTGGACCTGATCATCGGCAAAGACCGCGCGAAGGAGTTGCTGGCGCTGGACGACGAGGAGATCAAGCGAGAACTGCTCCGCGAAGCGCGCCTGAATCCTCCTCCGGGTTCTGCTCTCCCCGCCGACGACGAAGGCCTCTTCACGCGCGTGTACCGCTGGAAAGAGGCCGTTTGCATGGGGCGCCCCGGCATGTTCAGGGCGATCTCCGATATGCATCGCCCGCACGGCCGGGGGTTCTGCAATCTCTTCTTCGCGGGCGACTACATGCGCACGCCCTCCGTGAACGGGGCCCTCGCGAGCGGCGTCAGAGCGGCCGAGGAAGTTGCGGACTTCCTGGCCCGTCAGTCCCCCGGCATGGCGTTGTCCGGGAGCGCCCTCAGCGCCTCGGCGCGCCTGAGAGACTCGCCTCCTTACGGCCGGAGCCTGACCGATCAGTGAAGCCTTGACGGTTCACAGCGGCGATTCGTATTCTGAGGGGGAGCCGACCTGGTTTCGGCCGACCGCCACTTCGAGCACGTGGACGGAATCGCCTGGGTCCGCCTCTAGCACGATGACCGCACATCGCCGATCTCAGAAGTCGTAGCGCAGCCGCTACAGCGCCAACCTCCCCAGCTCCGGCGCTCCCACGAACTCCCGATGCACGTTGTTGAGCAGGTTGTACACCGTCAGTTCCAGGCGTGCGTTCGGCTGGAAGGGAAGCTGATAGCCGGTCGTCAGATCCAGGACGTGGTAGGCGTCCACGGCACCGGCAAACACGCCCGACCTCATGTCGAAACCATCGGTGAAGCGCCAGCGCCCGTCGAGCACGAACCCTCGGGCGCGGTCGGTGAACGCGAACCCCACGGAGCCCTTGTGGCTCGGGGCGTTGAGCGCCAGGTCGTTGCTCCCGGGGCAGTCCCCGTCCTCGTCGAAGTCGAAGCACTCCCTGCTGCGGCGATGGTCGATCCCTGCTCTCCCGCCACCCTGCAAGATAGCAGAAACGCCAGCCCCGGTAGAGCCTGGACCCGGCCGTCCGCAGGCTCCGTCGACGCGTCAGATTTCAGCCTGCCGGCGCGAGCTGCCAGACGAGCGGGAGCACGGTCAGCACCACCGCCATGACCAGGATGAACAGCGGGAATCCGGCCTTGATGAAATCGACGAACCGGTACCCTCCGAAACCCATCACCAGCAGGTTCACCGGGTGTCCCACCGGGCTCATGAAGGCGCAGGAACTCGCCACCGCCACCGTCATCATCAGCGCGTGGGGTGAGAGCCCTTCACTGACGGCCGTGCTGAGCGCAATGGGCGACATGAGCACCGCCACCGCCGCCGTCGGCATCATCTGAGCCGAGAGGGCCGTGATCAGGAAGAGTCCCGCCACCACCGCCAGGGGACCGAAGTCCGCGAGAGATCCCAGCACCGCCTCGGCCACCAGCGCGGCGGTTCCGGACTCCTGCATCGCCATTCCCAGGCTGAGCATCCCCGCGATCAGGACCACCGCTTTCATCTCGATACACCGATAGGCCTCTTCGATGTTGAGACAGCCCGTCAGCACCATCGCGACCGCCCCGATCGGCGCCGCGATGAAGATGGGCAGCAGGCCTGAGATCACCGAAGTCAGGACGCCCGCCATGATGAGGGCGCTGACCGGAGCCTTCCGGCTGCGCACCGCCTCTGTCGCTCCTTCGGTCATGACGAGGAAGTCCGGGTGGTCCACCAGGAGCGCGAGCTTGTTCCTGTCGCCATAGAGCAGGAACGCATCGCCCGGGAGCAGTTCCATTCGCCGCAGCCCGCTCCGGTAGATCTCTCCATTCCGCCATATCGCAAGGATGGAAACGCCGTAGTTCTCGCGGAAATTGAGTTCCTCGATCGTCTTTCCCGCGAATGTCGTGCGTGGGGACAACGAGGCCTCCGCCAGGCCGACCGTGTCGGACTCCAGGCGGCTGAAGTCCAGGGGGCGATTGTCGCCCACCGTCAATCCCTGGAGCCCCGCCAGGATCTCGAGATCCTCGAATCGTCCCCGGAGGAGGAGAACGTCCCCTCCCTCGATTCTCGTATCCGGATCCGGCATGAGAAGCTCTTCATCGGCCCGCAAAATGCCCACGACCGTCAGGCCGAACGCATCGGCCAGGTGGGTCTCTGCGAGCAACTGACCGGCGAGTAGCGAATCTTCCGAGATTCTGACGCTCTGAATCCTGCGTTCCATCTGGTAGCGGGAGATCAGTTCTCCTGCCGGCACCGAATGGACCGCTCCGAGGGTCTTGTCCTCCTCCAGTGCGGCAAGTCGCCCGCTCTTCGCCGCAACCAGCAGGCGATCCCCCGGAGCGAGCGTCATGAGCCGCAATCCCGTGCGGTGTGCCCGATCGCCGCGCAGAATCGCGAGGACGTGCAGGTGACGGGTCCGGCGCAGATTCGCCTCGCGAACGGTCCGCCTGATCAGCGATGAATCTTCCGCCAGCTCCAGTTCCGCCACCTCCACGGAGGCGTCGGTGATCCGCCCCAGCGTCCGGTCTCTGGACTCGATCTCCAGTTGCTTCCATGCGCGCAGGGCT
The DNA here is from genome assembly GCA_026705295.1 of Candidatus Palauibacter australiensis. Lineage (NCBI taxonomy): Bacteria > Pseudomonadati > Gemmatimonadota > Gemmatimonadia > Candidatus Palauibacterales > Candidatus Palauibacteraceae > Candidatus Palauibacter > Candidatus Palauibacter australiensis. Next base: position 53,195 of record JAPPBA010000020.1, on the reverse strand, counting down.
TCGAACCTCTCGAGGGTTCCTTCGACCACCATCTCGTCTCCCCCGTTCAGGACGAAGTCCGTCCCGGGAGCGAGGATCATCTGTCCGCTTCGCTGCACCGCGACGACGTTCAGACCCAGGGCCTGGCCCAGGCGGCTTTGCTGCAGTGTCTTGCCCGCCAGGGTGGAATTCTCGGGGGCTCTCAGCATGCCGATCAGGCCGCGCAGGTCGTAAAGTCCGCCCAGATCCGCGGGCGTCGATTCCTTCTTCGGATCCCGGTCCGGGAACAGGCGCCGCCCGAGGAAGGTCATGTAGACGATTCCGACCGCGAGCGCGGTCAACCCGACGGGCGTGAACGAGAACATCCCGAACGGCTCGAACCCGGCATCCTGCAGCGCCCCGTTCACGAGGATGTTCGGCGCCGTTCCGATCAGGGTCGTCATCCCGCCGAGCAGGGATCCGAAGGCGAGGGGCATGAGCAGCTTGGAGGGCGGCGTCCCTATGCGGCGGGCCATGTCCAGTACCACCGGCAGCATGAGCGCGGTGATCCCGATGTCGTTCATGATGCCCGACAGGAGGCCCACCGTGGCCATCATCACCGCGATGAGGCGGCCGACGCCATCGCCCGATGCCGCCAGGACCCGTTGGCCGATGAAATGAGCCACCCCGGTCCGCATCAGGGCGCCGCTCAGGACCAGGACGGAAGCGATCGTGATGACGGCTTCGTTGGCGAAGCCCATGATCGCCTGCTCGCCCTCGAGGATGCCGGTCACGACGAGCACCAGCATCACCATCAACGCGACGAGGTCTACCCGGATCTTCTCGGTGACGAACAGGACCACCGCGACCAGGAGGATCCCCCCCACGACGAAGACCTCGAAGTTCATTCAGTCCTCCGCCTCCCGTTCAAGAAACCGCTGGACAGCGTTGTTAGCATATCGTCACCTTAGGCTCGCCGTCGCGCAAAACTCACCTCGCACAACGAGGTGTGCCATGACAGCCACAAACACGCTGGCCGGAGCTGAGACTTGATCTGGCTGGCCGTGCGGATAGCGGCCGCCGTCGCGGTCATCGTCGTTCCCTTCGGCTACGCGACGGCGGGGAGCAACGCCGGCGTCGCGGTCGGCACCGGCTGTGGTCTCGCCATCGGTGCGGCGGTCGGTCTCAGCGGGAACCGGGGGCCGAGGCCGTGGACCGGCATCCTCGTCGGCGCCCTGGTCGGGATCGGCGCCGTGTTCGCCTCCACGGTAGCGGTCACCAGCGGGGCGATCGCCATGTCGCCGGTCCTCGCGCTGGGCGTCGGACTGATCCACGGCGAAGACCTGCTGGATGAGGTCGGCGGAACCTCGTTCTCGGGGTATCGGGACGCGCTCCGGGAGACCGTGTTCGTATCCGTCCTTCTCGCGCTGGGGCTCCTGCCCGCCATCTATGCGCTATCGGAACCGTCGCTCTTCGTGGACATCTTCCTGTTCGTGCCCTGGGTGGCGCTCTCCGCCGGCCTCCTCAGCCACCGCGCCGCGGGCTGGCGCGACACCCGCCCTCCCTGGCGGCTGGTGTTCGCCACCGTCCCCACCGTCGGCTATGCGGGTGGCGCGATCGTCGTGGGGTTGATGGCGGCCGACCCCGGCCTGGGCATCGGCGCCGGCCTGGGGATCGCGGCCGGCTTGCTGCTCCTTGAACTGACGGTCACGGCGGCGTTCTTCGTTTTCGGGCGCGCGGCGATCATCTGGTTCCGGCCGCGGTTTCGTGTGTACAGCGGCCTCTCCGCCTACCTGCGCGTCATGTGGGTCCCGATCGGCGGGTTCGCGATCGGCTACGTGACGATCATCATCCTGTTCGCCGGATTCTACGGCATGCTGGAACACTTCAGTCCGGGGGCGTTCTCCGACGCCGGCACGGGAATCGTCGACTGGCTGTTCTTCTCCTTCTTCGCCGGCCTCGCCCAGGACTTCGCGACTATCGCCCCGGTGTCCGTCGGCGCCCGCGGGCTCGTCGGCATCCACCTCATCCTCTCGGCGGGCTGGGTCGTGGTGCTGTTCGCGGCGGTCATGACGTCCATCGGGCCGAAACTGGAGCGGATCGCCCGGCGCCACGCGGAGGAAGGCGGCGACGACTGAACTTCGTTCACCTACCCGTTCGCCGCCCAGGGCGGAACATGATGCTGCACCTGTCGACGTGGCCGTCCGCGAGGTCGGGTCTGGGATCGAGGCGCGGGTGGGGATTGGATCCGGTGGTGGGAGAGTGGGCCCGGGTAGATTTGAACTACCGACCTCACGCTTATCAGGCGTGCGCTCTAACCAGGCTGAGCTACGGGCCCCGAAGAAGACCGGCGCGCGACCGTTCCGCTTGGGCGGAGGGTCGGGCGCCGGGTCGCGTCCATCCTAAGGACACCGCGCGGCGGGTTCAAGTTTCCCGGGCGCCGGGAGTTCCGTTCTCAACGACGTAGCTCGCGCGCGTGGCGATCGGGGCGTCGGGGCGGGTGACGTAGGGCATGACGCGGAAGTCGGTGCGGAGGCGGGCGGGGGAGAGGCGGCAGCGGACGTATCCGCGCTGGGCGTTGAAGAACTTGATGTGGGGGTTGTGGCCCATGGCGTTCTCTCCCTGGGGAGCCATGTCCACGCCGTCTCCGCTGGAGCTGATGGAGGTGCCGGCGAATTCGGTGCCGACCGTCGGAGAATCCGCGCGCTCGAAGTCGAGTTTGAGGTCGTTGACCCAGTTGGTGTGGAGGTCGCCGGTCAGGACGACGGGGTTGGAGGGGCGGCGCTCGTGGAGGAAGGTCATGAGGCGGTCGCGGTCGGCGGGGTAGCCGTCCCACTTGTCCATGGGGAGGGTCAGAGTCTCATCGCCCTCCAGCAGGCGGGCCATGAAGACCTGGTTGGCGAGGACGTTGTAGCGGGCGGGCGACGAGTCGAGGCCGTCGAGCAGCCAGTCGGCTTGCCGGGTTCCGAGGATGGTGGCGCCTTCCGCGCGTTGTTCCGCGCAGGGCGGCTGCCGGCGGCCGCCGCAGGGCTGGAGGGTGCGGTACTGCCGCGTGTCGAGGACGTGGAGGCGCATCAGCGAGCCGAAGTCGAGGCGGCGGTGCAACTGCGCGTCGGGGCCGGCCGGGAGCGATGTCCGCCGCAGGGGGAAGTGCTCGTACATGGCCTGGAAGGCGGCGGCGCGGCGCGCGAGGAACGCCTCCTGGGTCATGTCCTCGGTGTTGTGGTCGCCGGCCCAGTCGTTGTCGACCTCGTGGTCGTCGGGGGTGAAGACCCAGGGGGCGGCGGCGTGCGCGGCCTGGAGGTCGGGATCCCTTTTATATAGGGCGTAGCGCGCGCGGTAGCCGTCGAGCGTGCGCGGTTCCTCCGTGTCGTGGCGTCGCACGAGGTTGTCCCCGGCGCCGGGGCCGCTCTCGTAGATGTAGTCGCCGAGGTGGACGACGAGGGCGGGCGACTCGGCGGCCATGTGGCGGAAGCCGGTGTACCAGCCGCGTTCGTAGTGCTGGCAGGAGACGAAGACGAAATCCAAGCGGTCGGGCAGGGCGCCGGGGGCGGGGGCGGTGCGCGTGCGGCCGACGGGGCTCGTCGCGCCGGCGGCGTGGAAGCGGTACCAGTAGTCGCGGCCGGGCTCCAGTCCCTCCACCTCCACATGAACGGAGTGGCCGAGTTCGGCGAGCGCCGCGGCCTCGCCCCGCCGCACGACGCTGCGGAAGCCGTCGTCTGCGGCGATCTCCCACCGCACGGGGAAGGCGGCGCCGGGATCGCCGGGGAGGGCGAGCAGCCGCGTCCACAGGACGACGCCGTCGGCGGCCGGTTCCCCGGAGGCCACTCCGAGTTCGAAAGGAAAGCGGTCGACGGACGCAGATCCGCCGCCGGATACCCGGATCCCGCCGCCGTTCGCACGGGCGACCGGGCCGAACTGCGCGAAGGGCAGCGGCGCCAGCGCGCAGAGAGCCGCCGAGCGCGACCACGCGGCGAGGAAATCCCGGCGCGTAGTCACCGCGAAATCCGTCCCGCGATGCCCCGGTTTCGATTGCCGCCGCCAGCCCGCCGGTCTAGCTTCACTCGCATGAAAATCCGTCCCTTCGGCGCCCCGATGGCGCTCCTCGCGGCCGTGCTCCCGATCCTCTCCGCCTGCAGCAGGCAGACGGCGTTCGGCGAGGCGAACAGCCTCATCATCCTCGCTCCCGACTCACTCTCGCAGCAAGTGGAGGAGGAGACCAAGCGGGTCCTCGAGCCCACGATCTTCACGAGCCGCGACGAGAAGCAGTACGAGGTCAGCTTCGTCGACCCGGGCCACGAAAACGTCGGACAACTGAAGATGTTCCGTAACCTGATCGTGTTCGGGACGGCGGACGATCCCCTCATGCTCGAGGTGGCGGCCGAGGCGAGCCAGGATCTCGGCGCGCTCGAGCCGGGCCGTGTCTTCCAGGCGTCCAACGTGTGGGCCCTGTCCCAGACAGTAACGGCGGTTCTGCTGCGGTCCGGCCGCGAAGCCGAGTCGTGGGTGGCGGCCCTCCCGTCGGTCCTCAACGCGGTGGACACGAACTACCGCGAACTGGTGCTGCGGCGGATGTTCGCGACGGCCGCCGACACCGCGCTCAGGGCGGATCTGGGGCGGCGGTTCGGGTTCTCGATGCTGGTCCCCGAGGTCTACGACCGGATCGCGCGGGACCTCGGCGGTGGCGACAGCCTCGTCATCCTGCGCAACGACAACCCGGACCCGAGCGAACTCATCCGCTCGATCCTCGTCGCCTGGCGCCCGGGCGTGGACTCGCTGACGAGGGAGCTGGCGCTGGAGTGGCGGGCGGAGATCGATGCCGTGCACTACAACGTCCCGCAGCGGATCGACGACACGAATTCGAGCGTGGTCAGCTTCATGTGGGAGGGCCGCCCGGCGCTGGAGGTGACGGGCGTGTGGCAGGACGAGGCGGGCGGATTCCCCGCCGCGGGCCCGTTCATCGTCTGGCTGATCGACTGTCCGGCGCGCACGTACTTCGTCGATGCGTGGCTCTATTCGCCGAACCGGGCCAAGTACGAGTACATGCTGCAGTTGCAGGAGATACTGGGGTCGTTCCGCTGCGTCGAGTCCGGGGCATAGCCGAGCCCGAAGGCCGAAGCAGCCAAATCTGACACGCCTGGCCGGACAGGGTCGCCCGGATGCAGTTCGTTCATCTTCACACACATAGCGAGTACTCGCTCCTCGATGGCGCGAACCGGATCGACGACCTGATCGACCGCGCGGTCGAACTCGGCATGCCCGCCATCGCCCTCACGGACCACGGCAACATGCACGGCGCGTGGGAGTTCCAGGAGAAGGCCCGCGCCAGGGGAATCAAGCCGATCATCGGCTGCGAGGTCTACGTCGCGTACGGCGACCGCCGCTCCCGCAAGCTGGAGGAGGGAGCCCCGGCCCACAGCGCCCACCTCGTGCTGCTCGCCGAGAACCGGCGCGGCTACTCGAATCTCGTGAAGCTCTCGTCGATCGGGTACACGGAGGGCTTCTACCGTCGCCCGCGCGTGGATCACGAGATGCTCGAGCGCTACTCGGACGGGCTCATCTGCCTCTCCGCCTGCCTCGTGGGCGAGGTCGCAAGCTACCTGCACCACGAGCGGTACGAGGACGCGAAGCGGACGGCGGAGTGGCACGCGGGCGTGTTCAAGGACCGCTATTGGCTCGAACTCCAGAACCACGGGATTCCGAAGCAGGACCTCGTCAACAAGGGGATCATCCAGATCTCCGAGGAACTCGGGCTGCCGCTCGTCGTCACGAACGACGCGCACTACATGCGGCGGGAGGACGCGGACGCGCACGACACGCTCCTCTGCATCGGGACCGGAAAGGACAAGGACGACCCCGACCGGCTCCGTTTCCACGGGGAGGAGAGTTACTTCAAGAGCGCCGACGAGATGGCGGAACTCTTCCCCGATCTGCCCGGCCTGCTCGCCGAGACGGTGAAGATCGCGGAGCGCTGCGACGTCCAGTTCGAGAAGCAGTACCATCTGCCCGATTTCCCGCTCCCGGACCGCTTCTCCGAACCCATGCAGATGCTGCGCCACGAGGCGACGGAGGGAGCGAAGTCCAGGTACGGCGATCCCCTGCCCGAGGAGGTGCGCCAGCGCCTCGACTACGAACTCGGAGTCATCGAGAACACAGGGTATGCGGGCTACCTGCTCATCGTCTGGGATTTCATCGTCGCGGCGCGCGAACGGGATATCCCGGTCGGACCCGGCCGCGGATCCGCCGCGGGATCGATCATCTGCTACGCGCTCGGCATCACCGATGTGGACCCGCTCGAGTTCGACCTCCTCTTCGAGCGCTTCCTGAATCCGGAACGCGTCTCCATGCCGGACATCGACATCGACTTCTGCTACGAGCGCCGCGGCGAGGTCATCGACTACGTGCGGGAGAAGTACGGACAGGCTTCGGTGGGGCAGATCATCACCTTCGGGACGATGAAGGCGCGCGCCGTGATCCGGGACGTGGGCCGCGTGCTCGGCTTCTCGCCCTCGGACACGGATCGCCTCGCGAAGCTCGTGCCGTCGACGCCGGGGTATTCGCTCACGGTGGCGGAGGCGAGGAAGAAAGTGGGCGAACTCGCCGAGAGCGACCGCGAGGACGCCCAGGTCAGGAAACTCCTCGACTACGCGGAACGCATCGAGGGGCTCGCGCGCCACAGTTCCGTGCACGCCGCGGGCGTCGTAATCGCGCCGGGACCGCTGGACGACTACGTGCCGATCTGCTCGGACACCAAGAGCGGCGCCGTGATCACACAGTTCGACATGAACGCGCTCGAGAAGGCGGGCATGCTCAAGATGGATTTCCTGGGCCTTCGCACGCTGACCGTGATCGACGACGCCGCCCGGAACGTCGAGGAACGGCACGGGACCCGCGTGGACTGGGAGGAGATCGGCCTCGACGACCCCGCCGTGTACGAGATGCTCGCGGATGGCCGCACGAGCGGCGTGTTCCAGTTCGAATCCAGCCTCGCCACGGACAAGCTGCGCGCCATGCGCTGCGACCGCTTCGACGACCTCGTCGCCGTCAACGCGCTCATCCGCCCGGGCCCGCTCGATTCCGGGATGACGGACGTCTACATCAAGCGCAAGCGGGGACTCCAGTCGGTGGACTATCCCCATCCCGACCTCAAGGAGGTTCTGGAGCCGACGTACGGGGTCATCACCTACCAGGAGCAGGTGATGCGGGCCGCCAACCTGCTCGCGGGCTTTTCGCTCGCCGAAGCCGACGTGCTCAGGAAGGCGGTGGGGAAGAAGGACGCCGACCTCACGGACCGGGTCCTCGGGGAGTTCGTCAAGCGCGCGGTCGAGCGCGGCGTGGCGAAACCGAAGGCGGGCGAGATCGCCAAACTCATCCGCACCTTCGGCCGCTACGGCTTCAACAAGGCGCACAGCGTGGCCTACGCGCTCCTCTCCTACCGGACCGCGTGGCTGAAGGCGCACTACCCGGCCGAGTTCATGGCCGGCCTCCTGTCGTCGGAAATCGGGAGCACGGATGCGGTCGTGTCCTACATCGGAGCCGCTCGGCTGCTCGGGATCCGGGTACTCCCCCCCTCGGTGAAGGAGTCGGGGTATCGCTTCACGGTCGTCGATGATCCGGACGATCCCGGGAGGTCGGCGATCCGCTTCGGGCTGGGCGCGATCAAGGGCGTGGGACACTCGGCGATCCGGTCGATCCAGGCGGCGCGGGAAGAGGCGCCGTTCGAGAGCTTCATCGACTTCCTCGAACGGATCGACTTGCGGCTCAACAACTCGCGCGTGATCCAGGCCCTCATCGGAGCCGGGGCGCTCGACGACCTGGGCGACCGCGCCGCGCTCACCACCGGTCTCGAGGTCATGCTCAACGAGGCGCAGTTGCGCCGGCAGGAGGCCGAGAGCGGACAGACGAGCCTGTTCGGGGGCGACTCGGCGGAGACGCGGCCGGAGATCGAACTCCCGGTCGTGCCCGCGTGGAGCGAGCGCAACCGCCTGCGCGAGGAGAAGGAACGTCTCGGGTTCTACATCTCCGGACACCCGCTCGAGCGCTACCGGGATCTCGTCGACATGTACGCGCTGGAGGCGAGGACGACGAACCTGCGCGAGCGCCGCGACCGGAAAGTGGAGGTCCCCTGCGTCATCACGGAGACGTCGGTGCGCACCGCGCGGAAGGACGGCCGGGAGTGGGCGCGCCTCACGATCGAGGACTTCCACGGGACGGCGACGACGCTCGTGTTCGGCGATGTGTGGCAGAAGAACCGCGGTCTCCTCACGGACGACCGCCCGGTCCTGATCGCGGGCACGGTGTCCGGTAACTCGCGGGATGACGACGATCCGCCCATCTTCCTCGACTCCGTGCGGGCGCTCGCGGACGTGCGGGACGAGGGCCAGGTGGGGATCCTGATCGAACTCCGCGAGGACGACCGGCTGGAACCCGGCGCGTTCGGCAAGGCGCGCGCGTTGATCGAGGCGTCGCCGGGACTCGGCCCTCTCTACGTGGATGCGACCGCGGTCCGGGGCCAGGCGAACGGCGGTGCGAACGGGGATCTCGGGGTGCCGGAAGACGACGCGCACCCCTCCCGGTTCAAGTCGCGCACGCTACGCGTGGCCCCGACGCCGACCCTGGTCGAGGAACTGCGCGCGCTGCTGGGCGGAAGCGGTGTGAGACTGGTCCGGAACCACTGACGGTTCGGCCCCCGTCCGGCCGCCCGCTGGCCGGATCGCCGTCCGCGAGCCCAGTTTATGCAGACAGCCGAGCGCAGGCCGAGGGCTGGACGTCGGCTTTGGGATCGAGAGATGATCGCGTATGTCGATAGAACAGGAGGGTCTGGCCGAGCTCCGCGACCATGTGGAGGAGCTTCGGAACAAGGCCAGAGAACGCGGAATCGACGTGAGCGCCGAGCTGGGGCCGCTGGAAGCCCAACTCGCCGCCGCGCACGATGAGGCCATGGCCCGACTCTCGCGTTTCGATCGTGTGAAGCTCGCCCGCAACCAGGACCGTCCCTTCTCGCTCGACTACATCCACGGGATCGGCACGGATTTCTTCGAGTTGCGCGGCGACCGCGTCTTCCGCGACGACCCGGCCATCGTCGGCGGCTGGCTCAAGCTCGACGGCCGTTCCGTCATGGTCATCGGGCACCAGAAGGGCCGGGAGATGAAGGAGAACCTGCGCCGCAATTTCGGTTCTCCCCATCCCGAGGGATACCGCAAGGCGAAACGCCTGCTGCGGCTGGCCGAGAAGTTCGGGCGCCCCGTCATCACCTTCATCGACACGCAGGGAGCGTATCCCGGGATCGGTGCCGAGGAGCGGGGCCAGGCGGAGGCGATCGCCCGCAACCTCGCCGTGATGGCGGGGCTGCGCGTCCCCATCGTGAGCTGCGTCATCGGCGAGGGAGGTTCGGGTGGAGCCCTGGGGATCGGCGTGGCGGACCGCGTCCTCATGATGGAGAACGCGATCTACTCCGTGATCTCGCCCGAAGGGTGCGCCGCGATCCTGTGGCGGAGCCGCGAGCACTCCGACCAGGCGGCGGAGGCGCTCAAGCTCACGGCCCGCGACCTCCAGGATCTGGGCGTGGTGGACCAGGTCATCCCGGAGCCCCGGGGAGGGGCGCATGTCGACCGGGAGGCCGCGGTCGAAGCCATGGGCGCCGCGATCCGGCGCCACCTGCGCGAACTGGCGAAGCGGGAGCCGGGCGAACTGGTCGAATCGCGGCGCGACAAGTACTACGCCATCGGCGCCTGGGAGGAGAGGTGAGCGAGGGCCGGCGGCCGCGCCCGGTGCGACCGCGCCCCCCCCGTCCCGCGCGCCCCGCCGGCGAGTCCGGCAACGGCGCCTCGCGCGAGCGCCGGCCGGGACCCGATCCCGCGGCGCCCCCGAGTCCGGCGGCCGCCCCGGATCCCGTGGCGTCGCCGGGTCCGGTGGCGGGAGCGGCGAGCCAGGTCCTCGAGGTCCGGTTCAAGGGCCTTCGCTCCGACTTCTTCGCCTTCAGCGGCGTCCCACCGCTGACGGAGCGGGAATATGTCGTGGTGGAGGCCGACCGCGGGCAGGACATCGGGTGGGTGAAGCGCGCGGCCGCGGCCGGGGATCTGGCCTGCGAGGGAGGCTGCGACGCCGTGGGAGAGCGCGCCGTCCCGCTGCCGTCCCGCCGCGTGATCCGCCGCGCCGCGCCGGCCGACGTGCTGCGGCTGCAGCAACTGCGCGACCAGGAACTCGAAGTCCGCCGGCGCACGCGCGAACTCGCGGCGAAACACCGGCTGCGGATGAAGGTGAGCGAGGCGGAGTGGCAGTGGGACCGCAACAAGCTCACGGTGTACTTCACTGCGGACAAGCGGGTCGATTTTCGCGCCCTCGTGCGGGACATGGCCCGCTCGTTCCGGACCCGGATCGACCTGCGGCAGATCGGAGTCCGCGACGAGGCGCGCCGTCTCGGGGGGTTGGGCCGCTGCCGCCGCGAACTCTGCTGCCGCTCGTGGCTCACGTCCATCGAACCCGTCACGCTGCAGCTCGCGAAGGACCAGGGCCTCTCCCTCAACCCGAGCCAGATTTCGGGCGCCTGCGGCCGTCTCATGAATTGTCTCCGCTACGAGCACGCCGTGTACGCGCAGGCCCGGAAGCGCTTCCCGCCCGTGGGCAGGACGATTCGAACCGCCAGAGGCCGCGAGAACGTGAAGTCGTGGGACCTGTTCGAGGAGACCGTGTCGCTCGAGGCGGGGGACGGAGAGACCCGTACGATCCCGCTCGCCGAGCTGCGCGACGAGAGGCGTGCCGCCCGCCGCGCCGACCTGGACCGCCGCTAGCTTCCGCACCGCCTTCCCCATGCCTCGATTCTATCTCACGACGGCGATCGATTACTCGAACGGCGACCCGCACCTGGGGCACGCGATCGAGAAGATCGGCGCCGACGCGATCGCCCGGTACCGGCGCGCCTGCGGGGACGACGTCCATTTTCTCATCGGGATGGACGAGCACGGGCAGAAGGTCCAGCAGGAGGCGGAGAAGCAGGGATCGGAGCCCGCGGAGTGGGTCGACCGGATCGCCGAGGCCTTCCGCGACATCTGGCGGCGCCTCGGCCTGTCGAACGACGACTTCATCCGGACCTCGGAACCGCGCCACCACCGCGGCGTGACCGCGCTCATGGAGCGGATCGCCGAGAACGGGGACTTCCGCCGCGCGAAGTACGAGGGCCACTACTGCGCCGGGTGCGAAGCCTTCAAGAAAGACGAGGAGCTGGCGGACGGGCGCTGCCCGCTCCACCCCGGGCGCGAAGTCGAGTGGACGGAGGAGGAGAACTGGTTCTTCCGGCTCTCCGACTACCGAGACACGCTCCTCGAACGGCTGCGGAACGACCCGGGCTCGGTGCGGCCGGCCACGCGGCGCAACGAGATCATGCGGCTGCTGGAGTCCGGACTCGACGACATCTCGGCCTCCCGCTCCAGAATTCGCTGGGGTGTCCCCTTTCCGGGGGATGAGGGGCACACCGTCTACGTCTGGTTCGACGCGCTGTCGAACTACATCACCGCCATCGGCTATCCGGACGGCGAGGCGTTCGGGAAGCTCTGGCCCGCCGACCTCCACATCATCGGCAAGGACATCACCCGCTTCCACTGCGTGTACTGGCCGGCCATGCTGCTGGCCGCCGGCGTGGAGCCGGCGAAAAGCGTGTGGGGCCACGGCTTCATCGGGATCGGCGGGGCCAAGCTCTCGAAGTCGGCGGGAACGGAACTGGGTCTCATCGAACTCATCGACCGGCACGGGCCAGACGCCCTGCGGTATTTCCTGCTGCGGGAGGTGCCCTGGGATGGCGACCGCGACTACGCATCGACGGACGCCTTCATCGAGCAGTTCGACCGCCGTTACACGACGGACCTCGCGAACGACCTCGGCAACCTCCTGAATCGCGTCGTGTCGATGGTCTCGCGGTACCGCGGAGGGGACGTGCCGCCGCCGCGGGATGGAGAACTCGCGGAGAGAGCGGCGCTCGCCCTCGCGGAATACCGCGCGGCCATGGACGGCTATCTGCTCCACCGCGGCCTGGCGGCGGCGTTCGACGTCGTGCGCGCGGCGAACGGGTTCGTGGACGAGACGAAGCCCTGGGCGCTGGCGAAGGCGGAGCGCGAGGCGGGCGAAGATGCGGGTGCGCTCGACGGGGTCCTGTCACAGCTCATCGCGGCGCTCGGCACGGTGGCCGCGATGCTCGCCCCCTTCACACCGGGGAAGGCCGCCGAACTCTGGCGGACCCTGGGGGGCGACGGATCGCCGCCGGCGTTCGAGCGACTCGAACCGTCCGTGGCCGGGCTCCGGGCCGTGCGTCCGGGCGGCGTGCTCTTCCCGCGCCGCTGACCGCCCCGCATCCGAGCGCCGCGCCGCCGCCCGGAAAACGTTGACACTGGTTGCCGCCCGCGAGTAACTTTACCGGTCGATGTTGCGGCTGCGGGCGGGTTGTTACCGTCGCGCGGCGACCGGCCGGGTAGCTTTGACCGGCCTTTTTTTCGCCCCTCTCACGGCTGGACGACTTGAGAACACCTTCGTACTGGACGATACAGATACTGCCCGGGAGTGGCGGGCGCGCGCGCAGCTATCGCGTCGAGAAGCGCCGTGCGAAAGCTGTCGGAATCGCGGCCGCCGTGCTCCTGATGATGGCCTCCGCCTTTGTCGCCACCGTGCTGGGGCGGCAGGATGCGGCGGAGCAGCTCGCGCGCTATCGAGCCGAGAACCGGCAGCTGATCAGCAGCCTGCAGGCCATGGAGCGCCGCAGCGGCCAATTCAGCCAGGCGCTCGACGATCTCTCCGTGCGGGAACAGAGGTTCCGGCTCGTCGCCGGCCTTCCGCTGCTTGATCCCGATGTCTACTCGGTCGGAGTCGGCGGTCCCGGCGGCGTCTCCCCGGCGAACGACGAGTTCTTTGAGGTCGCCCCGGACCTGGCGCGGGAGGCCGAAGATGTCGTGGTCGACATCGAGCAGTTGCTGCGACGGGCGGATCTGCTTGGAAGCAGCCTCACCGAGGCGGCGGATTCCGTCGGGACGCAGCGCGAGCGGTATCAGCGCATTCCCTCGATCTGGCCGGTCGTTGCGGAAGACTCCTGGATCTCCTCGGGTTTCAGCTATAACCGGCTGCATCCGCTGCTCGGGCTTCGGCGTCCGCACACCGCCGTCGACATTTCGGCCGATTTCGGCACGCCCGTCATCGCGACGGGGGCGGGGCGGGTCACGTTCGCCGGCTCGAAGAGCGGGTACGGCCGCGTCGTCGAAATCGACCACGGCGATGGCTATGAGAGCCGCTACGCTCACCTGGGCCGAATCGCGGTCCGCGTGGGCGCCCAGGTCCGGCGCGGCGACACCCTCGGTGAGGTCGGTGTCTCCGGGACGGCGACGGGTCCGAATCTCCACTACGAGGTCTGGGTCGATGGCCGCGCGGTGAACCCGGTCGGCTACTTTTTGGACGGCTACCGCCGCTAGCAGGAGCTTCTTAGATTCCGCCCACTTATCCGGACACCCCAACTGGAGTTCGATTGATGTCGAAGTTGCGTGTGGCGACCCCGCTTCTTGCGATTCTCCCGTTGCTGGCCGCCTGTGGCGGCAGAATCACCGTGCAGGTCACGGCCGACGAGGCCGCGTCCGAACCCGTGAACGACGTGGAAGTTCAGTTTCTTCCATTCGATCGCGACTCCCTGTTCGCGGTCATCGTCGGGCAGGCCGCGACGCCCGAGCCGGCGATCCCGGCGGATCTCGAAGAGGCCTCCCTGGCCGAACAGGAGTTGCGGGACCGGTGGAGTACGGCGGAGTCGAGTTGGAACAACGTCCGCGACTCAATGCGGTCGATCACCGCGCAACTCGACAACCTCGACGACCGCAGCGCGCAGTACCGGCAACTGTTCGACCGGTTCGGCGATCTCGAGGATCGCGAACGGGCCCTGAACCGCCAGCGACAGGCGGCGTTCGACGAGTTCAGCGAGATGCAGCAGGCCACCCAGCAGCGCGTCGATTCGATCTGCATCGTCATCGATTCCTGGGAGGAAGCGGCCTTCGCGGGGTACGGCGACATGGAGGACGATCTCCTCATGGCGCTGGGAAGAGAGGTGCTGGCGGACACGACGGATGCCGATGGGGTGGCGTGGGCGCCGGCGTCCGGCGGGCCCTGGTGGATCCACGCGCGGGTGAACACGGCGGCCGGCGAACTCTACTGGAACGTGCTGGTCGACCAGGCTTCGTCGGACACTTTGCGGCTGGTGCCGGGCAACGCCGATCTGCGACAGGGCGTGCGTCAGCGCTGCTAGTGCCGGGACGCGACACTAGTTCGCGCCGCGCGCAGCCCCGGGGGGGCCTGGCTGCCGGGTAGCCGGGGAACGCATGGCCGATAAGCCGACGCCGCTCAGGCTCGAGATCGACGCGGACAAGATCGCCTGGTTGATCTTCGACGCCCCCGACTCCCAGGTGAACCTCCTCAATCTCCAGGTGATGCAGCGCCTGGACCGCTATCTCGCGGAACTCGAGTCGCGGATCGCCACCGGACATCCCATCGCGCTCGTCATCTGGAGCGCAAAACCGGACACGTTCATCGCCGGCGCCGACGTCAACGAGATCGCCGAGGTCGAGGACGAGGAGGACGCCCACCGGAAGAGCGCCATGGGGCAGCGGATCTTCAACCGGCTGGCACGGCTCGGTATCCCGAAGGTCGCCGCGATTCGCGGTGCCTGTCTCGGTGGCGGCACGGAACTCGCGCTGGCCTGCGACTGGCGGCTGGCTTCGGACGCTTCCGCGACGACCATCGGCCTGCCCGAGATCCAGCTCGGGTTGATCCCCGGCTTCGGGGGCTCGGTGCGACTGCCCCGCCTCATCGGGATTCAGCGGGCGCTCTCGATGATCCTCACGGGGAGGAGCCTCTCCGCCTCGCACGCGTATCGATACGGTCTCGTCGACCAACTCTTCGACGACACGGGCTTCCATCATTCCGTCGCGCAGGTGGCCCTGGACGCCGTGCTCGGGCGGGTCGAGCGCGAACTTCCGCATGAGACGGCGCGAGATCGCTTCCTTGAAAACACCCGCCTGGGTCGCCGCCTTCTGTTTCGGGGCGCCCGCAAGCGTGTGCGCAGCGCCTCGGGGACACGATACCCCGCGGCCCTGAAGGCGATCGACGTCATCGAGGAGACGCAGGACCTGCCGATCGATGAGGCGCTCGCCATCGAGTCGGAGGCCCTGGGAGAAGTGGCCACGACGGACGTCTCCCGAAACCTCGTTCGGCTGTTCCGCGGAGGCCGGGCCGCGAACAAGACCTTCGCTCCCGAGATCGCGGCGCAGCAGCGGGAGGTCAAGAAGGTCGCCGTGCTGGGGGCCGGTGTCATGGGCGGCGGGATCGCCGAACTCGCCGCCGCGCACGACATCCCGGTCATCCTCAAGGACATCGATCGGCATGCGCTCGATGTGGGACTGCGCCACGCGAACGAGCTGCTCCAGAAGGCGGGCAAGCGGGGGATCATTGCGCCGGAGGAGGTGGGGCTGAAGTTCGCGCTCATCCACGGTACGCTCGACTACGAGCGGTTCGGCGATGTGGATGTCGTGATCGAAGCCGTCGTCGAACGGCTCCACGTGAAGCAACAGGTCCTTCGGGATGTGGAAGCGGAACTTCCCGGGCACGCCGTCTTCGCGACGAACACTTCCTCGCTGTCGGTGACGGACCTGGGCAGGGCCGCCGCCCGCCCCGACCGAGTTGTCGGGCTGCACTTCTTCAATCCGGTGCACCGGATGCCCCTGGTGGAGATCATCCGCGGGGAGTCCTCTTCGGATGCGGCGCTTGCCACGGCGGTCCGGCTCGCGCGACGGCTCGGGAAGACGCCCGTGCTCGTCGCGGACCGCCCCGGGTTCATCGTCAACCGGCTTCTCGCGCCGTACCTGAACGAGGTCGGCTTCCTGCTGAAGGATGGAGCGGACGTGGTCGGTATCGACCGGGCGCTGAAGGCGTTCGGGCTGCCGATGGGGCCGTGTCGACTGCTCGATGAGGTCGGTTTCGACGTGGCGGCGCACGTCGCGAAGGAGATGGCGCGGGCGTTCGGCGACCGCATGCACCCCTCCGCGGCCCTGGAAACGCTCACGAGTCTGGGCCGGCTGGGGAAGAAGAACGATCGCGGCTTCTACACCTATTCGGATCGCGAGGAGCGCGTGGACCGGGAGGTGAGCCGCGCCTTCGGCTCGGGGGGCGGCGGCGTGCGACCCGAGGAGATCATCGATCGCTGCCTGCTGATTTCCGTGAACGAAGCCATGTACGCGTTGGAGGAAGGCGTCGTGGCGGGGCCGGGAGACGTCGATCTCGCGATGGTGCTGGGCACGGGCTTCCCGCCGTTCCGTGGCGGACCGCTCGCATGGGCGGAGTCTCGCGGAGCGGGGGCCGTGCGCGACCGGCTTCTGGAACTGCAGGCGCAGCACGGGGACCGCTTCGCTCCGGCGCCGGGGCTGAAGAGGCTCGCCGACACGAACGGGTCGTTCACGTCCGACGCTCCGTGGCCGGCCCCGGAGTCTCCGTCGGACATGTAGGTGGGTCTCGACCTGCTGGGGGCACGGCGCCGCGCGCTGCGAGCCGCGCGCCGGATCCCGGACGACGCACCCCGCGTAGACGTGGAGGTGCGCCGCGGGAGCCACGTGCAGCGCTTCCGCCAGGAGTTGCTCGCGGACGGCCCGCGGTGGAAGATCACGCTTCAGATTCTCGACGCCGACTTCGCGCCGGTGAGGATCGACGAGGCCACGACCCTCCGGCCCGGTTCCCTGCTCATGTGGTTCCTGCGGCCGGGGCAGCCCTTCGAGATCGGCGCCTTCTACCACGGCCGCGGCGCCTTCCAGGGCTACTACATCAACCTCATCCGGCCCCCGCGACTGGAGTCCTCGCCTTGGGTCATCGAGGACCTCTACCTCGATGTGTGGCTGCCGGAGGGGGGAGCCGGCGTGTTGCTGGACGAGGACGAACTGGACGCCGCCTTGGCCCGCGCGGAGTTGTCGGCGGCGGAGGCCGACGAAGTGCGCAGGGTCGGCGCGCGGCTGCTGGCCCGGTCCAAGCGGTCCAGGCGCTCCGGACGCCTCGGGTGGTTGCCCCGCACCGTCGGCAGATCGCCCGCGGAATCCGTGCCGGCGCTTCGTCTGCGCCGGGACGCCCCGGGGACCTTCCACGCGGCGCGGATCTCGGGTCGCATCATCGCCTTCGGGCTCTACCTCATGGCCGCGGTCTCCGCGACGTCCGCCGGGTTCGCCGCGTTCACGGACGCGTTCCTGGTCGCGGGTCCGGCACAGCACGCCTGGAGGCTGACCGTGCTGGGCGAGGCGTTCCTCCTGGCCCCGCTCGCCCTCGGCGGCTGGCTGCCGGCCACGCGCTGGCCGCAGCCGCCCCTGACCGACGAGCGCTCCCTCTTCATCGCGACGCTCGCCGCGGGGCTGGCCGTGCTGGCGCTCAGCGAGCGCACGGCATGGGCCGGCGCGCTGCTCCCGGTCTATGCGACGCTGGGTCTCTTTTCGCTGGTCTTCGCCGTCTGCCGGTGGTGGTTCGACCGGAAGGCACCGGTATTCGCGCTCGCGGGCGTGGCCATGACGCTCGTCGCGCTCGCCATCCTGATCGCCACGTGACGGCCCGGCGCACCGTGATGGCCCGACGCGACGTGACGGCCCGCGCTCGCCGACACCGGCGCCCAGCGCATCCCGTATGAGGAACGCATGAACGATCAATCCAAACGGCGAGTCCGTTTCCTGGCCGCGTTCGTCGGCCTCTTCGCGGTCGTCTGGTTCCTCTGGGACACGCCCTTCGTGTATCCCGTGAAGCTCTTCGTCGTCCTCATGCACGAGATCAGCCACGGGCTGGCGACGCTGGCGACGGGGGGCCAGATCCTCGCCATCGAGGTGACGCCGCGCGAAGGAGGACTGTGCCGGTGTCCCGGCGGGAATGCGTTCCTGAGCCTGTCGGCGGGGTATCTCGGAAGTCTGCTGTGGGGCGGGCTGATGATCTGGAGCGCGGAACGCTTCCCGACGCTCAGTTCGTGGTTTTCCGCGGTCCTCGCCGCGACCGTGGGGGGCATGACGCTGCTCTTCGCGCAGGAGTCCTTTGCCGTCGCGTTCGGGCTCGCCTTCTCTGCGGCGCTGCTCGCGGTGGCCTGGCGGGCGAGCGCCGCGGTGAACCGCGTCCTGCTCACCGCGCTCGGCCTCACGAGTTGCCTCTACGCGGTGCTGGACATCAAGAGCGACATCCTCGACCGGCCGGAGCTGCGGTCGGATGCCCGGATGCTGGCCGAACTCACCGGCGTTCCCACGCTGGTCTGGGGCGGGTTGTGGATCGCCGTCGCCCTGCTGTTCTGCTTCGTCTTGTTCCGCTGGGCCTGGCGCCGCGCCTAGCCGCACGACAACTGGAAGCCGGGATTCGGGCCACCCGGCGCCGCGCCTGGCGGCTTCTAGCTACCGGGGTCGGGCCGGGTCCATACCAGCGGCTCGAAGGCGCCGATGGGCCAGGGGAAGACGACGGGACTCTCGTAGCCGTCCTCGGACACGCTGGCCACGCCGAAGAGGTAGTTGTCGATGACGATGTTCTCGAGCGTGTGCTCCGTCACGTCGCCCGCGAAGACGCTCCACTGCCACTGCGGCGCATCGGTGAGCCGCCAGTAGACGCGGTATCCCGCGAGGTTCGGGGCGCGGTCCGGGGGAACCGGGTCCCACCTGAGCGTCGTGGACGGCCGGACGGCGCCCTGGATCGCGACGTTCCGCGGGGGCGCGGGAGCCCAGGCCATGGCGGCGAGCGAGATCGCGTTGACCGCCGTCAGCTTGGCGGCGAAATCGAACTCGACTTCGTCGATCACGTCGCCGTACTCGACGCCATCTTCCACGCGGATGTCCTGGTGCTGGCGCCGGTAGTCCTCGTTCGCCTCCATGATCCGGACGGCGGGGAAGCCGGCGTCGTTGAACGGCCGGTGGTGTCCGCCGCGTCCGAACCGGTCCAGCCGGTACACCATCATCATGTCGAGATTCGGGACGTAGCCGTCGACGAGACGGTCGACGAAACGGGCCAGGTTCCGCGACGGGGAGTCCACCTCGCCCCCGGTGACGCGCCGCCGCCCGGCGACCTGCTCGGTCTCGTCCGCCCGCGTGCCCTCGGCGAAGATGCGCGCGATGGTGTTGTCCGAGACGCCGTTCTGGCCCTGGATGTTGCCGATCATGTCGTTGTTCAGCACCGCCTGGAGGCGCCAGCCCTCGTCGAGCGCGACCTCGGCCATGTGCCGTCCGCCGAACAGCCCCTGCTCTTCGCCGGACAGCCCGGCGTAGATGATGGATCCGTTGAACTCGTACTGCGTGAGGACGCGCGCGGCCTCCAGGACGCCGGCCATCCCGGACGCGTTGTCGTTCGCGCCGGGCGCGTCGGTGACGCCGTCGAGGGCGCCCGTAGCGCGCGAGTCGATGTCGCCCGACATCACGACGTAGCGGCCCGGGTCCGTCGTCCCGCGCTGGATCGCGAGCACGTTGACGATGGCCGTCTCCTCGGGGATGCGCGCCGCGCCGACGACGAGGGACGTCTGGTACGAGACCTCCAGGCACCCGCCGCACGCCGCGGAGATTGCATCGAACTCGGCCTTGATCCAGCGCCGGGCGGCCCCGATCCCGCGGGTGTCGGACAGCGTGTCGGACAGCGTGTGGCGGGTGCCGAAGCCCGCGAGCCGGCGGATGTCGGCTTCCACGCGCGCGGTCGAGACGGCCGCCACGATGTTGTGCAGCGCCGCGAGTTCCGCCGCGGGTTGCCCGGCTTCCTGGCCGCGCAGCGGGCGGGCGGCTAGGGGGATCGCCACGGCGGTGGCGAGGACGACGATCATGACGGGCTTCGCGCTGAGCGCTGCGGGCCTTCGAAGCACGGGTCACTCCGGGGATGAGGTCGTATCGGTGTCGGGCCGAGCCGGTGCCCGGTCGATATCTTATCGAACCGCTGGCCTGTGGACAGCGGGCCGGTTAGCGTCGCGTGTCTCTCCGCGCCGTCCGGCGGAACCCGTTACCATTCCGAGCCCATTCCGAACCACTCCGAGCGGTCGACCCGTGAATCGAACCGAACGCACAGGACAGCGAGTCTCGAATCTCTTCGGCATGACCCTGCGCCAGGCGCCGGGGGAAACCGAGATCGAGTCCCACAGCCTCCTCCTGAGGGCCGGCTACGTCCGCCAGATCGCGGCGGGCATCTTCTCCTACCTGCCGCTCGCGTGGCGGTCCCTGAGGAAGATCGAGCAGATCCTGCGCGAGGAGATGGACCAGATCGACGGGCAGGAGCTGTCGATGCCCGTCGTGCACCCGGCGGAGCTGTGGCAGGCGACGGGCCGCTGGTACGACATCGATGCGACCATGGCGCGGTTCGTCGACCGCCGCGAGCGCGACCTGCTCCTCGCGATGACGCACGAGGAGGTGGTGGCCTTCCACGCGGCGTCGGAGATCCAGTCCTACCGGCAGCTCCCGGCCATGGTCTACCACATGCAGACCAAGTTCCGGGACGAACTCCGCTCCCGCGGCGGCCTCATTCGCGTGCGCGAATTCATCATGAAGGATTCCTACTCGCTCGATCGGGACCCGGAAGGGCTCGCGAAGCAGTACGACCGGCACTACGAGGCGTACGAGCGCATCGGGCGCCGCTGCGCCCTGCCGCTCACGGCCGTGCGGAGCGATACGGGGATGATGGGCGGCAAGATCGCCCATGAGTTCATGTACGTGACGCCGATCGGCGAAGACAGCCTCGCGCTCTGCGACGCCTGCGGCTACGCCGCGAACCGGGAGGTCGCCGAGTTCACGCTGGAGCCCCGGGAAGGCGAGATGTCGCCGCTGGAGCGCGTCCACACGCCGGGCACGGCCACGATCGAGGAGGTGACGGGGCTGCTCGGGATCTCCGCGCCGGAGACCGGGAAGATGGTCTTCTACATGGGCAGCTTCGCGGGGGAGGAGGGAGCGCGCGAAGAGAAGCTGATCGCGGCGATCGTGCGCGGCGACCTCGAGGTGAACCCGATCCAGGTCCAGAACCTCGCGGGCGCGCTCGAACTTCGCCCGGCGCACGAGGAGGACATCGCGGCGGCCGGCATGGTGCCGGGATTCGCCTCGCCGGTGGGCGTCGAGCCCGGCGCCGCGATCTTCGTCGTCGACCGCTGGGTCGTGGAATCGCCGA
Source organism: Candidatus Palauibacter australiensis (assembly GCA_026705295.1). Taxonomy (NCBI): domain Bacteria; kingdom Pseudomonadati; phylum Gemmatimonadota; class Gemmatimonadia; order Candidatus Palauibacterales; family Candidatus Palauibacteraceae; genus Candidatus Palauibacter; species Candidatus Palauibacter australiensis. Next base: position 32,096 of record JAPPBA010000020.1, on the reverse strand, counting down.
ACCTGGTGCTCGGGGCGAACGAGACGGACTACCACCTCCGCAACGTCTGCTGCGGCCGCGACTACGAGCCCACCGTGGTCGGATCCGTCGCCCTCGCCTTCGAGGGCGCGCGGTGCGGGCGCTGCGACGACGGGCTGCGCATGGCCCGCGGCGTGGAGGTGGGGAACATCTTCCAGCTCGGCACCCGCTATTCCGAGGGGCTGGAGGCGACGTACACGGACGAGGACGGGACCGAGCGCCCGATCTGGATGGGCTCGTACGGGATCGGGACCGGGCGCCTCCTGGCCTGCGTGGCCGAGGAACACCGGGACGACTACGGCCTCAAGCTGCCGATCTCCGTCGCCCCGTATCACGTTTCACTCGTCTCGCTCGCGCGCGAGGAGGAAACGTGGGCGACCGCGGACCGGGTGTTCGAGGAGCTGTGCGCCGGCGGGATCGAGGTGATCTACGACGACCGGCGGGACCTCCGCGCCGGCGTGAAGTTCAACGACGCCGACCTGCGCGGCCTCCCGCTGCGCCTCGTCATCGGCGAGCGCTCGCTGGAGGCGGGGGGCGCCGAACTCAGCCACCGCGGCGTCCGCGAGAGCCGGATCATCCCGCTCGACGACCTCGTGGCCGAACTCCGCCAGGAGATTGACACCCTCATGTCACGGCTCGCCCTCGACGACTGACGCGCCGGGTCAGCCGCCGAAGCGCACCCGCAGGCCGCCCACGAGGGTTCGGGGCGCGCCCACCCGGATGAAGCCGTTCGCGTCGTGGGACATTTCGGCGACCGCATCGAAGATGTTCTGCACGCTCGCGAAGGCGCTCAGCCGGCTCGTCAGCCGGCGGCGGAAGCGGAGGTCGACCAGGAACGAGCCCGCGATCTCGCCCGTGTTGAGGTCGTTGTCGAAGCGGGCACCCAGATAGCGCGCCGTGGCGACCACTTCGAGGGTCGTCGGATCGATGTGGCCGACCCGCAGCATGGCCCGGTGCGTCGGGCTCCCCTGCACCTCGTTGCCGATCAGGTCCGGGCGGCCCGGCGCGTCCGTCACCTCCGTCGGGTTGTACTGGTGGCTAACCGCCAGCAGCCAGGCCGCGGACGGCCGCAGTTCGATTTCGGTCTCGAGTCCGGCGCTCCAGAACGTGCCCACGTTGTCGCGGCGGCGGCACACGCCCCCCGCCGCCACGAAGCCGCACGGCTGAATGACGCCGGACGTTTCGGCTTCCTGGATCGTGACGTCGGTGATCGCATCGCTCACGTTCGCAAGGAAGCCGGTCAGCCGGATCAGCACGGAGGGGTCGGGCTGAAGGTCCACCCCGATCTCGGCGCCACTGACCTTTTCCGGATCGAGCGCCGCGTTGGACTCGTTGACGACGTTCCCGGCCGCGCGGAACGGCTTGTACAGTTCGTTCAGGGTCGGGACCCGGAGGCCGGTGTAGAAACTCAGCCGCAGCGCGGCGCGTTCGGAGGCCTCGAACGAAAGGCCGACATTCGAGCTGAACTGCGTCCCGCTGCGGTCTTCGAACGCCTCGTCCGTGAGCACGCTGCGGTCTGCCGTGTTGAAGATGTGCCGCGAGCCGGACGAATTCTGCCACACGTCGAGCCGCGTGCCGGTCCATAACCGCCAGCGCTCGCCGAGGTCGATGCGACTTTGAGCGAAGAGGCCGAACAGGGTCTGATCGCCGCCGGTCTCGCGCTGTCTCGCGAAGGCGCCGTCCCGAAACAGGTACTGCTCGGTCGCGGCGCCGGTCGCCCGCAGGAAATCGGCGCCCAGGGCGAAGTCTTCCCCGCTCCAGACGAGGTTGGCGCCCACCCCCGATGAGGGAACGTCCTGGCTGATGGACGGCTCCTCGCTGTTCCGGCCCGCCCCGACCCCCGAAAACGAATTCACGTACGTCTGTGACTGCATGTATGCGTTGAACGCGAGCGTGGACGTCTCGCCGGTCGTGAGCGTGGCCCCGACCTGTCCGAAGCCCGCTTCGGTGGTGTTGTTGCGGAGGGGGGTCGCGTTGTCCTTGTCCTGGTCGAAGTAGTTCCCCTGGGCGTGGATGCGCAGGCGGTCCCCGGCCTGGAACTCGACCTTCGCCCGCAGGGCCCCGTGGCTCGACGCGGAGGGGATGTCCACCGCGCCACGCAGGCTGGGCTCCGTCAGGATGTAGCCGTCGCTGTCGAAGAACTCGCCCGCCACGTAGCCGCCCGCGCGGTCGTCGCCGAAGGACGCCATCGCGTCGCCGCGGAAGGTGGACTGGCTCCCTCCCTGCACGCCCGCGGAGAACCCGCCGGCGCCACCCGAGCGCGTGATCACGTGGACGACACCCGCGAGACTCTGGCTGCCCCAGCTGACCGTGGCTCCGCCGCGCACGATCTCGATGCGCTCGATGACCTCCACGGGGACCTGGCTCCAGCGTACCCAGCCGAAGTAGGGGTCGTTCAGGGGTACGCCATCCACGAGCACGAGCGTCCGGCTGGCGGCGGTGCCTCCCAGTCCCCGAATGGTCACGGCCTGCCAGGAGGGATGCGCGACGCCGGCCTGGAACGGGAAGCGGAAGTTGAGGCCCGGGACCTCCTGCAGGACGTCCTGGAGTGTCTGCGCGGCGGAAAGGCGCAACTCCTCGCGCGTAACCGTCGTCACGTTGGCCGGGACGTCTCTCACGGAAGTGGGCGCGCGCAGCGCCGAGACGATCAGCTCGCCCAGCGAAATCACGCTGTCCGCGGGGACCGGATCCTGCCCCTCGAGCGCCGCGGCCGGCCACAGCCCCCAGAGGGCAAGCACGAGAAACCCGCGGCGGGTACGCCGGAGCGATCGAAGCACCGCTTCACGTCGCGTCATTGAGACTCTCCTCAAGGAGTTCCCTCACGATGGCCGGGTCCGCGCGTCCATGCGTCGCGCGCATGACCTGGCCCACGAAAAAACCGGCGAGGCCGGTGTGCCCGGCGGCATAGCGCGCCACCTCGGCCGGGTGGGCCGCCACGACACCGTGGACGACCTCGCGAATCTGTTCCGCATCGCCGATCCGGCCCAGCCCCTCGCGCCGGACGATCTCCCGGGGGCTTCCGCCGTCCTCCACGAGCCGCGCCAGCAGCGACTTCGCCACCGCCCGCGAGATCGAGCGCTCAAGCACGAGTTCCACCAGCTCCGCCAGCGCCTCCGGCTGGAGGGCGCCCGCGTCGCCCTCGCTGCCCCCGGCGCCGCGGACCTCGTGCACGAGCCAGGTCGCCACGGTGGCCGGATCCACGCCGCCGCGGATCGCGCGCTCAAAATAGCGCACCGACTCGGCGGAACCACTGAGCAGGTCGGCGACTTCGTCCGGCAGACCCAGCGGGTCCCGGAAGCGGTCGAAGGCCGCCTGGAGCGCGGGGTCGGCGCGCCTCGCCGCATCGCGCGCTTCCCGCGCCGAATCGATCCCGGGGATGGCCGGCGCGGCCGACCCGTCCGCCGCTGGGGTCCGCGCCTCCGGGGAGTCGGTGTCGCGGGCGCCGTCCGACTGCGCGCGCCGGCTCCAGGCGTCGCGGAGCGTCACCGTCCGGTTGAAGACGAGCGGGCCGCCGTCGGGAGCTTCGCCGCCCGCCTCCGCCGTCGCCTCCGCCGTCGCCCCCGCCGTCCCGGCCCGTGTGGCCCGGTCTGCGACGAAGTACCCCAGCCGCTCGAACTGATAGGCCGTCCCGGGCGGATCGCCGGCCGTAACGGGATCGCCGGCCAGGCTCGGTTCGCCGCGCGCGTGGGTCAGGACCTGCAGCGAGTCCGGGTTCAAGCTCTCGCGCAGGCCTTCGGCGCCGCTGGCCGGATCGGAGACGTGGAACAGACGATCGTAGAGGCGGACCTCCATCGGCACCGACTCCGTGGCCGACACCCAGTGGATGGTGCCCGCCGGCCGGCGCCCATCGGGGGCCGATCCGCTGCGCGTCTCCGGGTCGTACGTGCAGCGCAGGCGCACGATCTCGCCCGCGTCGTCCTTCACCACGCGGCGGCACGTGATGAAATAGCCGTGCCGCAGGCGCACCTCGCGCCCCGGGGCGAGCCGGCGGAAGCCGGGGGCCGGCTCCTCCGCGAAATCGTCCCGCTCGATGTAGAGGACCCGGGTGAACGGGACCTTCCGCGTCTGCGGCCACCCTTCGGGCGGGGCATCAGCGCCGCGCGGGAAGTACGGGGCCTCGATCCAGTCCACCTCGTCCTCCGGGCAGTTCTCGACGACGACCTCGAGCGGACGCAGCACCGCGAGCGCGCGCGGCGCCCGCTTGTTCAGCGCCTCCCGCACCGCCCATTCGAGGGTGGCGATCTCCACCCGGTTGTCGGCCTTTCCGATCCCGACCTGCCGGCAGAAGGCGCGTATCGCATCGGGGGGAATGCCGCGCCGCCGCAGGCCGGCCAGCGTGGGCATGCGCGGGTCGTCCCAGCCCGAGACGTGTCCCTCCTCCACGAGCAGGAGGAGTTTCCGCTTGCTCACGATCGTGTAGTCTAGGTTGCGGCGCGCGAACTCGTACTGGCGGGGCCGCGGATCCCAGGAACCGAGCGTCTCTCCGCCGCCGCCCTCCGCCCCCGGAACCCGGTCGATGCGGGCGGATGCGGGACGCGTATGCTCGATGAACCAGTCGTAGAGCGCGCGATTGTCCTGGAACTCGAGCGTGCAGAAGGAGTGCGTGATGCCCTCGATGGCGTCGGACTGGCCGTGCGCCCAGTCGTAGAAGGGGTAGATCGGCCACGCATCGCCCGTCCGGTAGTGGTGCGCGTGCCGGATTCGATACATCAGCGGGTCGCGCAGCTTCATGTTCGACGAGGCGAGGTCGATCCGCGCGCGGAGCACGTGCTCTCCATCATCGAACTCGCCCGCGCGCATGCGCCGGAAGAGATCCAGGTTCTCCTCGGTCGAGCGATCCCGGTACGGGCTGGGCCGGCTGGGTTCGCGCACCGACCCGCGGTGCGCGCGGATCTCCTCCTCGGACAGGCTGTCGACGTAGGCGAAGCCGTCCTCGATCATCCGCAGCGCCATCCGGTACAGCGCCCCGAAGTAGTCCGACGCGTAGCGGATCTCGCCGTCCCACTCGAACCCCAGCCAGCGGATGTCCCGTGCGATCGCCTCGACGTAGGACGGATCCTCCGTCGTCGGGTTCGTATCGTCCATGCGCAGCGTCGTACGCCCGCCGTGCTCCTGCGCCACCTCGAAATCGAGGCAGATGGCGGAGGCGTGGCCCACGTGCAGGAAGCCGTTGGGTTCGGGCGGGAAGCGCGTGAGCACACGCCCCCCGTGCCTCCCGCTCAGCACATCTTCGGCGACGATCTGACGGATGAAATCCGGACGCTCTCGTGGCGGCATGGGAGGGAACCTAAAAAAAAAGGCCGGGTCCCGGTACGGACCCGGCCCGACGGGCGGCGTCGCGAGCTTGGCAGTTCCGCTCAGGACCTCGCGTGGGTGGTGAAATCCGCCGTGGCGGGGGCCGCCGCGACGGGAGTCTCCGGACACGTGACGATGGCCGGAGTGGCCTCGGTCCCGGCCGCCTGCGCGCCCTGCACCGACCCGCTGTGTGTGCCCAGAATCAACCCCACCGCCATCACCAGCCAAGCCAGAGAGCCCGTGGTCGCCCATTTCGAAAACCTGTCCATGTGACCCGTCCCTTCCTCTGAATCGGCGACTGCGATCTTACCTCGTGATACGGAAGAAATGAGAGAAAGTTTCTCCCCGCTCCTGAATCTTCGACTCCGGAATCGAAGAAATGGTTGGCAGGGATCCCGGCGTACCATCGATGCGCCGGAAGGTCAGGACCGTCTGGTGAGGCGGGCGAGGTAGACCCCGTCCCCGCCCTCGAACGCGACCTCCAGCCGCCAGCCGGCCCGCGCGGCGTGGCGCGTGAGCGTCTCGGGATCGATGTACAACTCGCGAAAGGGCCGGCCGACCCGGCCCGCGTGCGAGAGTTCGATCCAGGCCTGGCCCGGATACCCGCCGGCCGGCGGCCAGCCCGCCGTCGCCGTGGGTCCGCGAAGGACGGCCTCCGCGCCGTCGACCAGGATCTGTCCGCCCGGGGAAAGGAACCGGTGGGCGTGCGCGAGGAAGCGGTCAAGGCCTGCCAGCGTTCCGACCGGCCCGAGCCCGTTCATGAGCATGAGGACCGTGTCGAAGCCCGGTCGCCACCAGTGCCGGAAGTCCGCGTGCAGGACCGACGCCGCGCCGCGCTCCCGCAGCAGGCGAGCGACCTCGGCGGAGCCTTCCACTGCGACGACGGAGAATCCCAGCGCCTCGAGCGCGAGCGTGTGCGGTCCCGCGCCGGCCCCGAGGTCGAGCACCCGGCCGCGGCACAACTCGACGGCTTGGCGCTCAAAGTCCATCCACCGATCCGGCGTCCGGAAGAAGAACCCCGCGGGCAGCGACGCATCGTCGCCGAGGCTGCTGCGCAGCCAAAGGCCGGGATCGGACTCTCCCGCCGCGAACGCGGCGAGCGCGCTGGCGAAGGGGGCGAGCGGCGGGACTCGTCCGCGATGGAGGCCGGGCTCCAGAGCTAGCAGTTCAGCGCCACCTCAGGGCTTCGAAGACGGTTCGGCAGGCGTTGCAGTAATACTGGGTCGTCGACGCCTGTCCCCCGAAGGTCGCGAACGGGTCGGAGTCCTCCGAGTCGCAGAAGGGGCAGGGGACTGATGCCGGCATGCCGGACGATTCGATGGGGTCGTCGAGCGGCGACCGCTGCGGCGGGGCACCGCCTCTCGCGCCGTCGTGCTTCACGCTGTCGTGCTTCGTGCCGTCGGGCATGGACTTCAGTCCATCAGGAGTTCTCGGTTGCGGTCGCCCCGGACCCGCGCGAGGGAATCTTCGTCGGGGCCGCCCTCCACTGCCCGCCGGCGCAGGAGCCAGCGGTCCTGCCAGACGGGCTCGCGCGTGCTGACCCACTCCGATCCGGCGTCGCGCGCCAGGCCGCTCTCCGCGGCGACCGGACCCACGCGTTCCAGCCAGCGCGCCCGCGCCCCGGCGGCATCGCGCCGCACGATTCCGTGCGCGGCGAGCGTCCCGCTGAGCGGGTCGTCGTCGGGGCCGAACCCGCACAGACACGCGTTCCAGGCCGCTCCGAAGGCCTCGGCCAGCGCCGCCCGCCCACTCTCGGCGCTCAGCAGGCGGCGGGTCCACCCCTGTCCGTGATCGAAGTGGAACCGCTCCTCCTCGAGCAGCTTGCGCACCTTGTAGTGGATCGGCTCGTAGCGGCTCTCGACCAGCATCTCGAACTGGACCGACAGCGCCGTGTCCCACAGGAAGTTGAGGGCGAGGAACGCCTCCCACGACGCAACGTCCCGGTCGAGCAGTTCGGAGCTGTGGTACTCGTCGGCGGCGCGTTCGTGCTCGAGCGCGGACGGGTCGTGGCCGAAATCGCGCAGCATCGCATAGAGGATGCGGGCGTGTCCCCACTCGTCCTGCGCCATGGCGGAGCAGGCGATGCCGGCCTCGACCGAGGGCGCCCCGAGAATCCAGTCCGAGTAGCGGATCCCGAGCAGCCGCTTGTTGTCTGCGAGGGCGAGAATGAGGCTGGCGAGGTGCCCCGACACTCCCTCCGGCAGGTCCTCCGCCGACCGGAAGCCGCTCTCCGTCATCGCGAATCCCCCGACGCCCGCACGCCCGGATCGCCGAGCGTGAACGGGGCCTGCGGCCGGTTCACCGCCGCGAACGCATCGCGCCGGGCGACGGTCATTTCGAACCACTTCGCCTCATCGTACGTCTGCCACGCGTAGACGCGCGCCAACTGCTCGTTGGGGGCGGATACCGCGCCCACATGCTCGAAGCGGTCCGCCCGCTTCTTGCGCGCGAACACCTCGTACACCCGTCCGTTCCCGCTCACGTGACGACTCCGACGGAGCGCAGGAGCTTCCGTCCGCGCGCGGAGATGGCGGCCGTCGTCCACGGAGGATCCCACCCGGTCACGATCTCGACCTGCCGGATTCCGTCGACTTCCAGCAGGCGCTGCCGCACGTCCCATTCGATGAAGTCCATGCAGGGGCAGGCGGTGGCCGTGAAGGTGAGGTGAACGGTGACGGACCCCGCCTCCTCGTCCCCCTCGACGCCGCGCACGAGCCCGAGGTCGACGATCGAGATCGGGAACTCCGGATCCGCGACCTCGTAGAGCGCCCGGCGCGCCCGCTCCGCGAGGTCGGCGGCGGGTTCGGGGAAAGTGGGAGGAGGAGGCAGTTCCCGTCCGCCGCGCGTCTCCCGCAGCACGGCGCCGAAGTCCATGCCCGCCTCGTACCGCGGGAGGTGCCGCGGGCGCGCCGCTCCACGCGCCGGGGCGTCGGCGTTCATGCCGCGCGTAGCTGTCTTCATGCCGCGAGCAGCCGCTCGACCGCGAATCGGCTGCGCCGCAGCGAATCGACGTACTGCTCGTTCATCGGGCCGCGCGCCTTCCACCGCTCGAACACCTGCTTCCAGGTGATCGTCTCGTTGAAGAGCCAGCGCCGCGCCTCCGGATCGTACTGGCAGGGAAGCTCGTAGGTCAGCTCCACCGCGTCCGTGTCGGGGTCGTACTGCGCCGGAAGGTCGTACCCCAACTCCTCGCACAGCGGCACGACCGCCTTGAGCCAGGTCCGGCGGAGCTGGTCGTTCGTCATCCCCTTGAGGCGGAAGTCGAGTTGCGCGTTGTGATGCTTCCGGTCGTCGGGCATCCCGAACCACTCCACGCCCATCGGAAACATCCAGTCGAGCGTCCGCTGCACCGCTTCCTTCGCGGCGCCCCCCGCCTCGGCGAAGCGGCGGATCCAGACCTCGCCGTGCCTCAGGTGGAAGTTCTCCTCCATGCTCACCTTGACGAGGCCGCGCTTGAGCGGGCCGTAGCTCGTGTTGCGGTGTACGTCGCCAAGGAGCGTGATCCCGGCCCGGTCGTACAGCGCGTTCGCCGAAACCAGCTCGGCCCAGTTCATGAGCGGCTGGTCGAAGCCGTAGGGGTGCTTGAAGTGGGCGGGTTCCCGCTCGTAGAGCAGCCAGTGGCGGTCGACGCCGAGATCCTCAAGCAGGCGGTAGGCGATGTTCGCGTGCCCCAGTTCGTCCTGGATGATCGCCGTGGCCGAGACCATCGTGTTCGTGGACGGCGCGTCGCGGGCGGCCATGAAGTACGCCGGCGCGCTGATCAGCTCCGTGTCGCCCTGGACGGTGAGCTGCGTGATCAGCGCCCGCTTGTAGGTCTCCGTCATGTCCTCTTCGGACTCGACGATGAACCCTTCCTGTACCTTCCGCTGCAGTTCCTCGTCCGTGAAACGTCCCATGCCATCGCCCTCTCCCGCCCGGACCGGGTCTTCCACCCGGAGGGCGAACCGTGAAACTACTCTCTACTCCGCCTCCATGAAGGGATACCGGTAGTCGGTGGGCGGATCGAAGGTCTCCTTGATCGTCCGGGGGGAGACCCAGCGCACGAGGTTCAGAACGGAGCCGGCCTTGTCGTTCGTGCCGCTCGCGCGGCCGCCGCCGAAGGGCTGTTGGCCGACTACCGCGCCGGAGGGTTTGTCGTTGATGTAGTAGTTCCCCGCCGCGTTCCGCAGCGCAGCGCCCGCGCTTCGGAGGGCCTCCGGGTCGCGCGCGAACACCGCGCCCGTGAGGGCGTACGGGGAGGTCCCGTCGACCAGGGCGAGCGTGGATTCCCAGTCCGACGCGCGGTACGAATGCAGGGTGACGACCGGGCCGAAGATCTCCTCGCACATCAGCCGGTGTCCGGGATCGTCCGCTTCCACCAGGGTGGGCTCGATGAAGTAGCCCCGGCTGTCATCGCAGCCGCCGCCGGCGAGGATGCGCGCATCGCCGGACTCGCGGGCGTAGTCGATGTACGACTTGATCCGGTCGAACGCCGAGCGGTCGATGACCGCGCCAAGGAAGTTCCGGAAATCGGTCGGGTCTCCCATGCGAAGTTCGCCGGTCATCGCGACGACCCGGTCCCGCACGTCCTCCCACATCGTGTCGGGCACGTACACGCGGGAGGTCGCCGAGCACTTCTGTCCCTGGTACTCGAAGCCGCCCTGCACGATCGCGACCGCGAGCGCCTGCGGGTCCGCGCTCTCGTGCGCGACGATGAAGTCCTTGCCGCCCGTCTCGCCGACGAGTCTCGGATAGGCGCGGTAATTCTCCACGTTCTGCGCGACGGACTTCCAGAGATGCTGGAAGGTGCCGGTCGAACCGGTGAAGTGGATGCCGCCGAGTTCCGGGCTCGACAGCAGGACATCGCTGATCTCCGCAGCGACGCCCGGGATGAAGTTGATCACGCCCGGCGGGAGCCCCGCCGCCTCGAGGAGCTTCATCACGTAGTAGGAGCCGAGCACGCCGGTGGTCGAAGGCTTCCAGACCGCGACGTTCCCCATGAGCGCGGGGGACGTCGTCAGGTTGGCCCCGATGGCCGTGAAGTTGAACGGACTGATGGCGTAGACGAACCCCTCGAGCGGACGGTGGTCCATGTGGTTCCGCACGCCCGGCCCCGAGATCGGTTGCTCCGCGTGCACGCGCCCCGCGAAGAAGGCGTTGAAGCGCCAGAAGTCGACGATCTCGCACGCGGCGTCGATCTCGGCCTGGAACGCCGTCTTGCTCTGCCCGAGCATGGTCGCGGCGTTGAGCTTCATCCTCCAGGGACCGGCGAGCAGTTCGGCGGCGCGGAGGAGAATCGCGGCGCGATCCTCCCAGGCCCGGTTCGACCATTCCGCCCACGCCGTGCGCGAGGCGTCGATGGCGGCCTGCGCCTCGGCGGCCCCGGCGATGTGGCAGCGGGCCAACGCGTGGCCGTGGTCGTGCGGCATCGTCACGTCGAAGGTCTTCGAAGTCCGGACCTCGCGTCCGCCGATGATGAGCGGGATCTCGACGACCTCGCCCCGCTGGCGGAGCAACTCCTCCTTGAGGGCGGCCCGTTCGGGACTGCCCGGGGCGTAGTCGTGGACAGGTTCGTTGCCGGGACGTGGAATGCCGGGATCTGCGCCCTGCTGAACCTCGGCGACGGGTGGTTTCATGAAGGGATCCCCCTGGGTGAATATGTTTCGCGAAGGGAGGCGCAATCTGGCGGCCGGGGAGTGAGATTGAAAGGTGCCCGGTGCCCTTCGTATCGTGCAGTGGACTCGCGCCGGATTCGTTTGGTTGCCGACGAGGAAGAGCACGGAAGACATGGCTTTTGTCAGGCAGAGGCTCCCGGCCCGGTCGCGCCCGCGGCAGACGGGCCGGCGACGGCTCGGCGGACTCGTCGAGGCCGTACTCGTCGCGTTCCTCTTGCTGTGCCCGGATCCGGGCGCCGCCCAGGGAGGCGTCGATTCGCTGCGGACCCTCGAAGCCCGCCTCGATCAGGCGCGCGAGAACGCGATCCACCTCCTCGCACCGTCTTCATTCGATGAGGCCGCGGACCGGTTGGAGGATGCGGCGCGTCGTCTGAGGGATGGCCGGCAGGACGCCCGGTTCGAGGAACTGCTGGGCGAAGCCGGGCGCTGGCTCGCCGCGGCGGAGGGGATCGCGACCGCGGGCCGGCCGCACTTCCGGGAGGCGCTCGCCGCCCGGGACGAAGCTCGCGCCTCCGAAGCCGAAGCGCGGGCGGTCGAGGGATGGGCGAGAGCCGAATCCGAACTGGAGACGGCCGGCCGCCGCCTGGAACGCGAGGACCTGGAAGACGTCGCCGTGCGAGCGGGCCGCGCGACGGTGCTCTACCGGCGGGCCACTCGTTCCGCGCGGCGCGACGAGTTTCTGGGAGCGGCGGTTCAGGCGCGGGCCGCCGCCATGAACGCGGGCGCGAGCGAGTTGGCCCCGAACGCCTTCGCGCTGGGCGAGTCGCACCTGGCCAGCGCGGAAGCGGAGATCGAGGACCTCGCCCCCGTGGAGGGGCCGGCGCGGGCCGGAGAAGCCGCCTTCGCCGCCTTCTCCCGCGCGCACCGCATCGCCGCCCTGTTCGACAGCGTGCGCCGGCGCCATGTGACGGTCGAACGATTGCTCGACGGACATGAGGCGGACCTCGCTCGCCTTGCCGAAGCCGCGGACGTGGAACCCCTCCGGAGCGACGCCGGCGAAACGACCGCGCGCATCGCGGGGGCCATCTCCGGCCTCCGGGCGGACAACGCGCGGCTGGGCGCCGAGTTGGCGGACGAACGCGCGCGGACGTCGGAACTCGGCAGCCGGCTGGCCTCGCTGGAGGACCGCCTGGCCGAGTTCGAACGGCGATTCACGGGAGCCCGGGACGAACTGCTCGCGGTCCGCGAGCGGGAGGCGCGGCTGCGCGAAGTGCAGGGCCTCTTCACGCCTTCGGAAGGGGAAGTCCTGCTCGTCGGAGACCGGCTCGTGCTCAGGCTGTTCGGCCTCACCTTCGAGCCCGCGCGGGCCGAGATCGACGAGGCGCTGATCCCCCTGCTCACCAAGGTGCAGCGCGTGATCACGACCTTTCCGGGCGCCACCCTGCGGATCGAGGGGCACACCGACTCACAGGGTGGGACGCGCGGGAACCAGGCGCTCAGCCAGCGGCGGGCCATCGCCGTGCGCGAACACCTGCTCGCCCGGGTGCCCATCCCGTCTTCGCGGGTCGAGGCGACAGGGCTCGGCGAGGAGCGCCCGATTGCGAGCAACGAAACGGAGGAAGGACGCGCGCGGAACCGGCGGATCGAGATCGTCCTCACCCTGCCCGGGAACTGACGCGAGCCGCGACAGGGCGGCATCGCGATCCTCAGTCCCGGTAGCGCTCCGCCTGGACCGCGGCGATCACGCCCCACACCGCCGCTCCCACCGCGAGGCCGGTCCCGATCCAGCGGCCGACCTCCGCCCAGCGCCCGGGCCGTCCGGTCCGCCAGGGACGGGTGATCTCGCTCCGCCAGTACTCCACCTCGTCGGCGACGATCTCGCGGGCCACCTCCGCCGCCGGGCCGGCCAGCCGCCGGGCGTCCACCTGGCTAGTCTCCCGGCGGCCTGGAGCCGACGAAGTCCTCGCCTCCGTCCACCCGGATCGTGTTCCCCGTCATCCACCCCGTTTCCGGCGCGGCGAGCGCGACCATGCAGCGCGCCACGTCTTCCGGCGTTCCGAGTCGCCCGTGCGGGTTCTGGGCCGCGGCTTCGGAGATCATGTGTGCCGCGCCGGGGATCTTGCGGAGCGCGGGCGTGTCGGTGACGCCGGCGCGGATCGAGTTGACGGTAATGCCCCTCGTCGCCAGTTCGAGCGCGAGTTGGCGACAGTGCGATTCGAGCGCGGCCTTCGCCGCGGAGACGGCACCGTAGGAAGGAATCACGCGGTCGCCGCCGGAGGAGGTCATGGCGAAGATCCGGCCGCCTTCGCCCATCAGCCCGCGTTCGAGCAGCCCCTGGGTCCAGTAGACCAGCGTATGAGCCATGACGTCCAGTGTCATGTTCATCTGCTCGGGACTCATCCCGGGTGTGGCGTCGGGCACGAAGGGACGCAGGGTTCCGAAGGCCAGCGAGTGCATCAGCACGCGGACGGAACCCGGCCCGGCGTCTGCCGCGATCTCGTCCAGCACCCTGTCGCGCTTCTTCGCGGAAGCGGCGTTCACGTTGAAGAAGATCGCGCGCCGCCCGCGCGACTCGATCCGGGCCCGAATCTCCCCGACGTGCGCGAGTCCCGCTCTCCGGTCCAGGTGGACCCCGTAGACGTCGTAACCGGCTTCGGCGAACGCCAGCGCAGCCGCTTCGCCAAAGCCGCTCGAGGCGCCGAGGATCAACGCGCCAGGCGCAGAATCCGTCACTCGCATCCCTCCGTTGCCGTCCGTTACAGGGCCATCCCCCCGCCTGCGTCGCGCCGGAGGAGCCGGAGCGCACAGCATAGCCGCCCGCCCCCCGGGTCGCACGGTCCAGCGCCTTCCAGCCGCGGGTGAACCCCCCCCCCGTCCGCGCCTCTCGAACGCCGCCGCGGCGGGGCTCGCCACGGCTGCCGGACCCCCAACGGCGACGCAGCCGGCAAGCCGGTCGCGTATCGGCGGCAATCCATATTTTTTGAAAAAAATCATGCGCGCTCCGGCCCTTTCGAATCGTCGCCGCAGCCCGTTCATCGCCGCATGTAACGGGCATGAACGCCGCACACGAGCGCCGCTGACACACGTTGGATTAGCGGCACAATCCACACGTGATAGGAAGTTTTGGGCGATCATTCAACAGTCCCGTAAAATACCATTAGACAACTCTTTACGATCTCACTACACGATCCCCCGATCGTCGGTCGAACGGGTCGTGCGCTTGCAGGGGCGGGAACGTCGATCCTATCCTCAAAGCGCGACGGGAAATGCACGGCCCCTGATAGCCGCGGACCTCCGGGATCCGTTCCGATACAGAGAGCGAAACCCTCGAATTTTCTTGCGAGTGTGCCCCTGACTATGATGGCATCATCCGACTGTAGCCTCGTCAACGTCGTCGTGGATCTTCCCAAGGAGCTTGCTGCCGATGTCGAGGCCGTGCGCCAGCGAGATCCCGAGTTCCTCGAGCGTGCCATACAGTATGTTCTGGCCCGCCGAATCATCTTCGAAGAACTCAAAACTCCCGCCTCGAGACACCGCTGAGAGAAACCGCGGACGAGCCTGCGTCGGCGAGGGTCCGGTCGCGGACCACGGCCGCAGCGGGGCTCTTGCCGGGGCCTGCCAACCGTTGACGCCCGTCCCACCCGGGGCTAAATCGCGCAGGGAGTGGTGAGCGGGGAGGTGAGGGGTTGGCCAGCGATTGCGAGCCGAGTATAGCCGTGTCCTCCGATACGGAGCGTCCAGCGCCCGGTCGGGATGCCGAGAGGGGATCGGAGTCCGACGAAGGCGTTCTGCGGGCCAAATACGCCGACTACTGCTCGGCTCAACTCACCGAAGTTTTCCTCTCCCTGTCCGAAGAGCGCATCTACGAGATCGTGGAGGAGGAAGCCCGGGCGCAGGCCTTCGGCCAGGAGCGCCTGGGGTTTCAGACGATGGTCCGACTTGCGACCAAGCGACTCCGGGAGAGCGTGCCGTTACCCGATTTCGAGACGTGGCGCCGCGATTACGAAGCTGCCCCTGAAGAGTATGAAGCATACCTGATGGGCCTGTGGCGGCAGCGTTCGGACGAGGAGGCCCCGGAGACCGATTGAATCGCGGTCGAATCGGAGGACGGATGCCTGAAGACCAGTACGACGCAGCCGACGGCGCCGAAGAAGGACGCCCCCAACTGCGGATGTGGGACGAAGCCGGCCAGGAGACCGCCATCGGCAGCCTCGACGACGGGGAACGCCGGTGGAAGATCCTCGTCATCGCCGAACCGGTCGCCGAGGACCTCGTGCGGGGCTGGCTCTCCTTTCGGCTCGACGACGAGAAGTACGACACGGCCCCGGTGATCATGGAGGAAACGGTGGCGCGCGTCGTCGAGCGGGCCGTCGAACTCCCCGAGCCCATGCTGCGACAGCTCTTCAGTTCGGCCCGGCGGTGACGTCGGCGGGGTCACCCGCTGACACAGGCGCAGGCTGGCCACGCTGGCTCTGGCTGCTCGTGGCCGTCGAGGCGGCGGCGCTCTGGGGCATGGCCTGGGGTGGGTCCGGCACTCCGTGGCCGGCGATTCCGCTCTGGGTCGCGGCGTTCGCGGCCTATCTCGGCGCGGCCCGTTACGCTGCCGCGCCGGGCCGGGCGGGTTCGATCCGCCGGCACATCTGGACCGCCGGGATCGCCCTCCGAGCGGGCGTCTTTCCTGCGGCGCCCACCCTCTCCGAGGACATCTACCGGTACATGTGGGACGGCTGGGTTCAGTCCCACGGCGTGAATCCCTACGCCCATCCTCCCTCGGCGACGGCGATCGAAGAGCTGCGCACCGCGTGGTGGCCGCTCATCAATCACGCGGACGTGCCCACGATCTACCCGCCGGGGACTCAGATCGTATTCGCGCTCCTGGCCTCGGCCGGCCCCGCGTGGTGGATCTTCAAGCTGGGGTGGCTCGCGGCCGATCTGCTGGTCGCGCGACTCATCGACAGGCTTTCGTCCGGCGGGAGCGTGCTCCCGCTCCTGCTCTATCTCTTGTCTCCGCTTGTCGTCATCGAAGTGGCCTGGAGCGGGCACCTGGATCCGCTCGGGGTCGCGCCCATGCTGGGCGCCGTGGCGCTGGCCGGCAGTGCGGCGGTCCCGGCGTGGCGGTCCGGCGCCCTCCTGGGGCTCGGCGCGGCCGTGAAGTTCGCGCCTCTCGCGGCGCTCCCGGCTCTCTTCCGGCTGCGCGGCCCCGGGGCGCTCGCCGCCGCCGTCCTCGTACCCCTCCTTCTCTATGCGCCCTACGTCGGCGCGGGGCCGGCCCTCTTCGACGGTCTGCGGACCTACGCGGACCTGTGGGCGTTCAACGGCGGCCTCTACCGGGTGCTTGAACGGCTGCCGGGGCACCCCGATCTCGGGAAGTGGATCGGCGCGTCGGTCGTCGGCGCCATCGCGCTGCGCGCCGCGCTCCGCCGCTGGCCGCTGGAGCGCGTCCTCCTGTGGACGATCGGAGCCGCCCTCCTCCTCTCCCCGACGCTCCACCCGTGGTACCTGCTGTGGGTACTCCCATTCGCCTGTCTCTCGGCGAGCCGCGGATGGCTTCTGTTCAGCGGAACCGTGTTTCTCGCCTACGCCGGGAGGGATGCCTATCTCGCGACGGGAGCGTGGCCGGAACCCGCCTGGCTGACGTGGCTGATCCACGGGCCGCCGCTGGCCCTCCTAGCCTGGGATGGCTGGCGCGGGCGGGGTTCGCAGGGATTCGCGCGTCGTGAGGGCGTAGCCCGCGGCGAAGAGGGCGGTGAAGGGCAGGACGGCCGGTGATCCGACGAGCGCCGTGTTCACGACGGCGCCGGCGAGCGCCGCGGCGAGCGCCAGGCGCAGCAGCGCGGGCCCGCCCGAGAGCCGGACCCGGTACGCCACGACGGGATCGAAGCCGCGTTTCGGCGTGCGGACGAAGGGGGTCCGGGTCCCGCGGCAGGCCCGCGCGACGGCGAAGGTGAGGGGCACGCCGAGCCCCAGCCCGAGGAGCAGGGCTTCGACGATGCGGCGCCCGAGGCGCCGGCGCCCGCGGATCCACCCGGCAGATCCGTAGAAGAGCACGAACGGGACGGTGGCGAGGAGCACGGCGGCGACGTGAACGCCGGCCGGGAGGCCGAAGCCCGTTGCCGTCGCCCACCCGGCCCCCGCGAGCGCCGCCGCCATCGTGAGCGTCAGCGGGTGCACGACGTGTCCCACGAGATGGGCCGTCGCCTCGAACTTGATCGCCGCCGGCACGGGGGCGCGCCAGATTCGTGGCAGCAGCTTCCGTGCGCTCTGGATGCCGCCCTGCGTCCAGCGGCTCTGCTGGATCTCCACCGCGCGCAGATTCGCCGGCAGCTCGGCGGGGACCCGGACGTCGTCCCGGTAGACGAAACGCCAGCCCGCGAGTTGGGCCCGGTAGCTGAGGTCGACATCCTCGGTCAGCGTGTCGCTCTGCCAACCCCCCGCCGCACGCACGCACGCCTTGCGCCACATTCCGCCGGAGCCGTTGAAGTTGAAGAAGAGGCCGGCGCGGTATCGCGCCTCGTGCTCGATCGCGAAGTGCGCGTCGAGGAAGAGCGCCTGGGCCCGGGTCAGCCAGCTCGCATCGGGCGAGAGGTGGTCCCAGGCCGCCTGCACCGCCCCCACGCCGGGGTCCGCGAACGGGGGGAGCAACTCCCGAATCAACTCCGGGGGCGGAACGAAGTCCGCGTCCAGCACGAGCAGGAAGTCGCCGCGGGCGAGGGTTACGCCGTGGGCGAGCGCGCCGGCCTTGTACCCCTCGCGGGATCCCCGCCGCACATGCCGGATGTCGATCCCGCGGGCCCGCCATTCGCGCACCCGCCGCGCCGCGATCGCCACCGTCTCGTCGTCCGAATCGTCGAGCAACTGGATTTCGAGGCGGTCCGCCGGATAGCGCAGACGGCAAGCGGCGTCGATGAGCCGTTCGACGACGTTGGCTTCGTTGAAGACGGGCAACTGTACCGTGACGACCGGGAGCGCGCCCTCCCAGGCGCGGGCTTCCACCCGGGCGGGCCGGCGCATCCGCAGCCAGAGCAGGCGCAGCCGATGCGCTCCGAAGGGAGCGAGGAGGGCGAGAAGCGCCAGGTACGCCAGCGGTCCGACGTCGCTCATGGGCGGGTCCGGCTCTCCTCCGTCCCGATCCGATCCGCCCCGATCGCATCCGCGCGGAAGTCGAGCCGGTCGAGCGCGATCGTGCCGTCGCTCATCACGAACAGCACATCCTGATACTGGCCGATGTCATCGAGCGGGTTGCGGTCGAGGACAAGGAGATCCGCCTCGAACCCCGCCGCGACCCGTCCCGTCCGGTCCGCGATGCCGAGCAACTCCGCCGCGACCGTGGTCGCGGCGCGGATCGCATCGAGTTCGCTCATCCCGATGCCCACGAACTCCATCAGTTCGTGGCTCATGCGGAGGACGCTCCCGGACCCGTAGCCGGTGTCCGTCGCGGCGACGAGCGGCACCCCGAGCGCGTGCGCGGCCGCCGCCGTCTCCCGGACGCGGGGGAGCATGTGCCGTCCGCGCACCTGGAGCACCGGATCGTCGTAGTCGCCGCCGGGCACCGTGAGATCGGACACGACGGCGATCGTCGGCACCAGGTAGGTGCCCCGCTCCCGCATGAGGCGGAGCGTTTCGTCGCGCAGATACGTCCCGTGCTCGATGCTCCGCACGCCCGCCGCGACTGCGGCCCGGCCGCCGCGGTCGCCGTGCGCGTGCGCGGCTACGGGGACGCCGCCGCGCGAGGCCTCCGCCACCAGCGCCGACAGTTCGGTCTCCGTGAAGAACGGCTTGCGGGGGTCGGTTTCCGGCAGGCCCGCGCGTTCGGTCGCGTTGACCTTGATGAAATCCACGCCGCGATCGAGCATCGCGCGCGCCACCCGCCCCATCGCCTCGGCGCCGCGCACGTCGCGCCCGAGGAGATCGCCGAGCCCCGGCTCATCGAGGAAGAGTCCCTCGGCCGGGCGGGGCCGCACGTGGTAGCCCGCGGCGAGGATCTCCGGGCCGGGAAGGCCCCCGCCCCGGAACAGTTCCCGCAGGCCGACGTCGGCGAAGAACCCCGCCCCCATGCTGCGCGCCGTCGTGACTCCGGAGAGCAGGGCGCGGCGGGCCGCCTCGAGCGTCCCGATGTGGACATGGGCGTCGATGAGGCCGGGGACGAGGTAGCGGCCGCCGAGATCGATCGTGCGCGCGGCGGCGGGCGCCTCGCCCCCCTCCGTCACGGAAACGATGACGCCTTCCCGCACGACGACCGTCGCGTTCGAGAGGACGCCGGAAGTCACCGGATCGATTACGGAGGCGCCGGTGAAGGCGATCGCCTCGCGCTGGCCGGCCGCCGGCGTCGCGGAAGCAAGGCAGGCGAACAGTACGGTCAGCCAGGCGGACAGGACGCCCATATGGCGGACGAGTGGGAAGCGTCGGGGCGCGGTGGCCGCTGAAGCGATGACGGACATTCGGAACCTCCGGGATCTTGACCGTAAGGCACCAAGATGCCTCCGGCCGCGGGTCGGGGACAGGAGCGCACCGCCATCGATTCGGCTACGTTTCCCGCGATGCAGCTTACGACGCCACCACTGCCACGCGAGACCGCCGACGGCCGGGAGCCGCTCCCGTTCCCGCTGCGCGTCGCCGCCATCGATGTCGGGTCGAACGCGTTCCGCTTCGTCGCCGCTGAGTTCGTCGATCCACACCGCTACGTGGAACTCGCGTCGGAGAGGGTCCCGGTCCGGCTCGGACGTTCGGCCTTCCTCACGGGGGAACTGTCGCCTTCCGCCATCGATCGGACCGTAGAGGGGTTCCGGCGCTTCCGGGAGGAAATCGACCGCCTGGGCATCGAGCATGTGCGCGCCGTGGCCACCAGCGCGGTGCGGGAGAGCCGCAACGGCGGAGATCTCGTCCGCCGCGTCGAGAAGGACGCGGGAATCCGGCTCGATCTCATCTCCGGCACGGATGAGGCGCGGCTCGTGTGGACGTCCGTGAAGCAGCGGGTCGATTTCGGCGACGCCAAGTGGATGCTCGTGGATCTCGGCGGCGGAAGCGTCGAGGTGTCGCTGGCGGATCGGTCCGGGATCATGTGGAGCCAGTCGCACCGAATGGGATCGGTCCGGCTGCTCGAGGAACTCACGGGGGCGGACGATGCGCCCGCGCACTTCGCGAATCTGCTCGCGGAGTACGCCGCCACGCTCCGCATTCCGCATGCGAGCAAGCACTGGACGCCGGTCCAGCTCATCGCCACCGGCGGCAATATCGAGGAACTCGCGCGCCTCGCGGGTCACGGCGCCGCCGACGGCACCCGCCGCATCACGCGGGCCGAACTCGCCATGGCGATCGAGGAGTTCTCCCGCCTCTCCTACAGCCAGCGCATCGGACGGCTCGGCCTGCGCGAAGACCGGGCCGACGTGATCCTCCCCGCCGCGATCGTGTACGACCGCGTCGCCGAACTCGCGGGAGCCGAAGAGATTCTCGTCCCCGGAGTCGGCGTGAAGGAGGGCGTGCTCTTCGACCTCGTCGACGAGTTGACGAGCGGCGCCGGGTTCGGGCGGCTGGAGCGGATCGTCCACGAAGGAGCGCTCACGCTCGGGCGCCGATACCTCTTCGACGAGGATCACGGGCGGCACGTCGCGTCGCTGGCCCTCTCCCTCTTCGACCAGCTCGCCGAGGTCCACGGCCTCGAACCGCGCGACCGCCGGATTCTGCTGGCGGGGGCGATCCTGCACGACATCGGGCAGCACATCTCCTATGCGAAACACCACAAGCACTCGCTCTACCTGATCCTTCACAGCGAGATCCCGGGCATCGCGCCGAACGAGCTCCCGCTCGTCGCCCTGGTGGCGCGCTACCACCGGCGGGCCGAACCGCGCCGCAGCCACTACCTGTACCGCGACCTGGGTCCTCCCGATCGCGAACGGGTGGAGAGGCTCGCCGCCCTCCTTCGCATCGCGGACTCCCTCGACCGCGAGCACCTCCAGCGCGTGCAGAGCATCGATGCGCGCGTGCACGAAGACAGGCTCGAACTCCGTCTCGAGCGGAGGGGAAGCCTGCTCCTCGAGCAGTGGGCGCTGCGCAAGAAGGGGAAGCTCTTCGCCCGCATCTTCGGCCTCGAACCGTACGTCACCTTCGACCTGGTTTCGACGCCAACTTCCGGCTGAGACGGCCAAAACGAGCGGAAAACGCGGCGTCAGGCCTATATTACAGGCCCTGCGTCCGCAAATGGCCGGCCAGGTGACCAGGAGAGAGTGACCGAGGGAGTCGCATGTCATCCGAGTCGAACGAGATTTCGCGCCGCCCGAGGCTCTATCACGGGAGCCGCCGTCCGGGAGGGATTTCCCCGGCGGCATCGCCCCGCTCCGCCGGTGCGAACCCCTCCTCGACGCGTGAGGCCCCGGCGCCCCCCGAGAGCGCACCGGCTCCGGAGAACGGCGCCGGTGCCCCGCCCTATCCGCCCGGCTACCGGGTCGGCCACCGCGTGGACGGCGTTCCGGTTCTCCCGCGCGCCGTGGCGCCGAAGCCCGTGCCCGACGACGCGAAGCCGAGCCACCCGTCGCTCTATTTCAACGCGGAACTCAGCTGGCTGGACTTCAACTGGCGCGTGCTCTACCAGGCCATGGACGAGCGGACGCCGCTGCTGGAGCGACTCCGCTTCCTCGCGATCACGGAGAACAACCTCGACGAATTCGTGATGAAGCAGGTCGGCGGCCTCAAGCGCGTGCTCGGCGCGGGCGTGGTGAAGCCATCGCCGGACGGCCGCGGGCCCGCCGAACAACTGGACCTCGTGCGCGAGGGCGTTCGGACCATGCGGACCCGGCTGGCGGAGGTCTGGATGGACGACCTCCGGCCGCGCCTCGCGGCGGAACTCGACATCGCCGTGCGCGACTTCGAGGATCTGAGCGAGGAGGAGCGCGAGCATGTGCGCCGGGCGTTCACGGATCGGATCTATCCGGTCCTCACCCCGCTGGCCGTCGACCCGGGACACCCGTTCCCCTTCCTGTCCAACATGAGCCTCTCGCTCGCCCTCATGCTCGAGCACCCGGAACGCCGGACCCGCCACTTCGCGCGGGTGAAGATCCCCACGGCGCTGCGCTGGGTCGAACTCCCCGAGAGGGGGCACGTCGTCCCCGTCGAGCAGGTCGTGCGGCACTTCGCGGACGAACTGTTCCGGGGGATGAAGATCGAGAGCGCTTCGCTCTTCCGCGTTACCCGGAACGCCGATGTGGCGCGCGATGAAGAGGTGGCGGACGACCTCCTGCAGATGATCTCCGAGGAAATCCGCGAGCGGCGCTTCGCGCGCGTGGTTCGTCTGGAGGTCGAGCCGGGCATGCCCGACGACGTCCGACAGTTCCTGGTTCGGCAGCTCGAACTGGATGAGGAAGATCTGTACGAGATCCCGGGCCTGCTCGAGATGTCGGGCTTCTGGCAGATCGCGGCCGAGGGCCCCTGGGAGCACCGGCACGAACCCTGGGAACCGATGATCCCGCCCCGTCTGATCCGCGAAGGCGAGACGGAGGATCGTCCCGACATCTTCACGGTGATTCGGGCGGGCGATCTCATGGTGCACCACCCGTACGAGTCCTTCACCGCGACGGTGCAGCAGTTCATCGAGGAGGCCGCCGCGGACCCGGCGGTCGTGGCCATCAAGCAGACGCTCTACCGGACGGCGGAGCACTCGCGGATCATCGCCGCGCTGGTGCGGGCGGCCGAGGCGGGCAAGGCGGTCGCCGTGCTTGTGGAAGTCACGGCGCGCTTCGACGAGGCCGACAACATGGAGTGGGCTTCCGTGCTGGAGGAGGCCGGCGTCAACGTGACGTACGGGCTCGTCGGGCTGAAGACGCACGCCAAGGTCGCGCTCGTCGTCCGCGAAGAAGGGGACGAGATCCGCACCTACTGCCACATCGGCACCGGCAACTACAACTCGGAGACCGCGCAGATCTACGCGGACCTCGGGATCCTCACGGCGCGCCCGGAGATCGGCCGCGACGCGGTGAACCTGTTCCACTACCTGACCGGATACGCCCCCGACCAGCAGTACGAGGAACTCATCGTGGCGCCCCGCGATCTGCGACGGGCCCTCACCGCCCGGATCGAGCGCGAGGTCTCGCATGTCGAGGCCGGCCGGCGGGGTCGCATGATCATGAAGATGAACGGTCTCGACGATCCGAAGATGATCCGCGCCCTCTACGCCGCGTCCGCCGCCGGCGTGAAGATCGACCTCATCATCCGCGGCCAGTGCCGGCTCCGTCCGGGAATCCCCGGCTTCAGCGAGAACATCCGGGTACGCAGCATCGTCGGCCGGTTCCTGGAGCACGACCGGATCTTCTGGTGGGAGAACGACGGGAGCCCCGAGGTATGGATCGGGAGCGCGGACTGGCGCCGCCGGAACCTCGACGGCCGCGTCGAAGTGCTGCTGCCCGTCCGCGACAAGCGGATCCGGAAACGCCTTCGCAAGACGCTGCGCTTCGCCCTTCGCGACAATCAGCGCGCCTGGGACCTGCGGCCGACCGGAGAGTACGTGCTGTGCGAGCCCGCGCCGGACGAGCGTCCCATCGACTACCAGAACCGGATGCTGAAGGCGGTCCGGAAACGCCGGCGCAAGATCGACGACCGCTGGAGCGCCTCGCACTGACCCAAGCCGGGCGACGCGCGGGCGACGGCTGCGCCAAGCGCAGCCACGGCGCTAAGCGGGGTCCGGTGAGCCCTCCTGGTGCCGGATCGTGATTCCCTGGACCATGTAGACGACGTCCTCGCCGATGTTCGTCGCGAGGTCGCCGATCCGTTCGAGATTGCGGCCGATGAGGATGACCTGCAGGCACGCCGACAGGTTGTAGTCCGGCATATGCGTGATCATCACCCGGCTCAGCGAATCCTGGAGCTGGTCCAGCCGGTCGTCCCGCGCGATCACGGAGCGTGCGTCGTCCGCGTTCCGGTGTACGAACGCGTCGAGCGCATCCCGCAGCATCGCCCGGGCCATGCGGCTCATCTCGTCCAGTTCGGGCGGGACCGGGACCTTCTTCTCGGCCTTCGCCAGCCGTTCGGCCGCCTCGGCGATGTTGACCGCGTGGTCGCCGATCCGCTCGAGGTCGTTGTTGATCTTGAGGACCGTGACGAGCACGCGCAGGTCGCTCGCCACCGGGTGGTGGAGCGCGAGGATCTCCACCGTGGATTCCTCGACCTCCACCTCGGTCCGGTCGATGGCGTCGTCCGCCTCCCGGATCGGCTCCGCATCCACCGCGGGCTGACCCACGAGCGCCATCGCGCGCCGCACCAGCTCCTCGATGTCGTGCGCCATCCGGTGCAGCGTCCGCGTGACGTCGTCCAGCCGGTCGTCGAACTGCCTGAAGGACACTAGCAGGCCGTGGCAAAAGCCCCGCTGCGTTCGAGCGGCGCTGCATCTCGCCTGAACGCTGCGCTCTGCGTCTCTCCTCGGTCAAATAGCGCTACTATTCTCACTCGTCGCTCCTTGTCAGGCGAGCGCTTCGCCGCTCTCGGCGCTAACGCGGGGTTTTGCCACGGCCTGCTAGCCCATCCGGCCCGTGATGTAGTCTTCGGTTCGCCGGTCCTCCGGGTTGGTGAACAAGCGCTGTGTCTCCTTGTACTCGACGAGTTCGCCCATGTAGAGGAAGGCGGTGTCGTCGCTGATGCGGGCGGCCTGCCGCATGTTGTTCGTCACGATGACGATGCTGTAGTCCCCGCGCAGACTCCCGATGAGGTCTTCGATGCGGCCCGTCGCGATCGGATCGAGCGCGCTCGCCGGTTCGTCCATGAGGAGCACGTCCGGCTCGACCGCCAGCGCCCGGGCGATGCAGAGCCGCTGCTGCTGTCCGTTCGAGAGGCCGAGGGCGTCCGCGTCGAGCCGGTGGCTCACCTCGTCCCACAGCGACGCCGCCCGCAGCGAAACCTCCACCCGATCGCCGATGTCGTCCTTGAAGCCGTTGATCCGCAGTCCGAACGCGATGTTCTCGAAGATCGACTTCGGAAACGGGTTCGGCCTCTGGAACACCATCCCGATCGAGCGCCGCACATCGGCCGGATCGACCGCTGGCCCGTACAGATCCTGTCCCCGAAACAGCACCTGCCCGGTAATGCGGGCCTCCGGCACGAGGTCGTTCAGTCGATTGAAGCAGCGCAGGAGCGTGCTCTTGCCGCAGCCCGACGGTCCGATGAAGGCGACCACTCGCCTCTCCGGTATCCGGAGCGAGATGTCTTCGATCACGCGCGTCTCGCCATAGCGGACGCCGAGTCCGATGGTTTCGAGGACCGCATCCGACGGCACGATCACCTCTCGTATCGGTTTCGAATCAGGACGGCGGCGGCGTTCATCAGCAACAGCACTCCCAGGAGTACCACTATGGCTCCTGCCGCCAGCGCGCGGAACTCCCCGTTCGGTTCGGTCGTCCAGTTGAAGATCTGGACCGGGAGAACCGTGAAGGGGTCCATGGCCGAGCCCGGATCGACGGCGATGAACGTGAAGGCCCCAATGACGAGAAGCGGGGCCGTCTCTCCCCCCGCGCGGGAGAGGCTGAGAATCGTCCCCGAGAGGATGCGGGGCAGGGCCGCCGGAAGCACGTGATGTCGGATCGCCTGCCAGCGCGTGGCGCCGAGCGCGTACGCGGCTTCCCGCAGCGAGCCGGGAACCGCGCGGATCGCCTCGCGGGCCGCGATGATGACGAGCGGGAGCACGAGCAGAGACAGCGTCGCGGCCCCGGTGAGGAGGCTCCGTTCCAGCGCGAGGAAGCGGACAAACACCGCCAGGCCCAGAAGCCCGTACACGATGGACGGTACGCCGGCCAGATTCGCGATGTTCGTCTGCAGCAGCCTCGTGAGGCGGTTCCGGGGCGCGTACTCCTCAAGATAGAGTGCGGCGCCCACCCCGAGCGGAAAGGACATCGCCGCCACCAGCGCCAGCATCCACGCGCTGCTCAGGATGGCGGATCGGATCCCGGCGAGTTCGGGAAAGCGCGACGGGTCGTTCGCAAGGAAGTCGGGCGAGAGCGCCGGAATCCCGACCGTGAGGATGCTCACGAGGAGGACCAGGAGCGACGAGACGCCGAACGCCACCGCGAAGCGGCACAGCCACATGAACCGGATGCCCGCGCGGCGCCGGGCCTCGACGCGCGGTTCGAAGCGGCCGCCTCGAAGCCGTCCGGACGGGAAGCTCACGTGTGACGCTCGCGGAAGCGGGTAGCCATGCGCCGACTCACGAGGTTGAGGGCCAGCGTGATGAAGAAGAGGACCAGGCCGACGGCGAAAAGGGTGCGGTACTCGAGGGCCCCGGAGGGTGCGTCGCCCAGGCTCGCCTGCACGACATACGCCGTCATCGTCTGAACGCTCTCGAGCAGATCCAGCGTCATCCGCGGCGTCGCGCCGGCGGCCAGCGCCACGACCATCGTCTCGGCGACCGCGCGCGAGACGGCCAGGATGAAGCTGGCCGCGATCCCGGGGAGCCCGGCCGGCACAACGACGCGCGTCGACACCTCGAGCCGGGTGGCGCCGAGGCCGTACGCGGCCTCCCGCAGCGAACGGGGCACCGCGCTCAGCGCATCCTCGGACAGGGACGAGACCATGGGGAGGATCATGATGCCGACGACGATGGCGGCGCTCGCCGCACTGAAGACCCCGGCGCCGGGGAAGACGGCCCGCAGAACCGGAGTCACGAAGACGATGGCGAAATAGCCGTAGACGACGGTCGGAATGCCCGCGAGGATCTCGAGCGCGGGTTTGACGATCCGCTTCGTCCGTCTCGACGCGTACTCGCTGAGGTAGATCGCCGTCGCCAGACCCGCCGGGAGCGCGACGAGCGCCGCCCCGCCCGCGACGAGGAGTGTGCCGTTCAGGAGCGGGAGAATCCCGAAAGACTGCGGAGCCAGATCCGGAGACCAGCGCGTCCCGCCGAGAAACTCGAGGGGGGACACCTCGGTGAAGAAGCCGAGTGACTGGGTGAGCAGTACCACGACGATCCCGACGGTCGTCAGGATCGAGACCGCTCCGCAGCCGAAGAGTAGCGCCCCGATCAGGCGCTCCCCCCACCGGCCGCGGCCGGCTCGAAGCCGCCCATGAGGCCGCAACCGTCCGTCAGGCCGGGACATCGACGTTCTTTCCGTCCGGTCTCCGCGCGGCGTCCGGGAGCGTGAACCACACGGTCGTCCCCCGGCCGAGCGCGCTTTCGATCCCGATCTCACCCCCGTGCGCCTCGACGAAGTGCTTCACGATCGCGAGCCCGAGTCCGGTCCCTCCCCGCGCGCGCGAACGAGCCGGGTCAACCCGGTAGAAGCGCTCGAACACGCGCTCGACGTGCGCGGAGGCGATCCCCGGCCCGCGGTCGGAGACTTCCACGCGCTGGAACCGTCCATCCGCCGCGACCCGCACGCTGATGGCCGGATCCTCGTCGCTGTAGCGCGCCGCGTTGTCGAGCAGGTTCCGCATGACCTGACGTACCGCATCCGGGTCCGCCCAGGCGGGCTCCTCGGTCCCCGATACGCGCAGCTCGAGGTCGTCCGCGCGGACTTTCGGTGAGAGCGCCTCCCAGGCCTCCCGGGCAATCGCCCCGACCGAGACCGTCGCCGGCTCGGGGCTCCAGCTGCCCGATTCGAGGAGAGAAAGGTCGAGCAGGTCATCGACGAGATACCGCATGCGCGTCGCATTGAAGAGAATGCGGCGGGCAAAGCCACCTGCCTGATCCGCGTCGATGCCTCCTTCGACGAGTGCCTCGGCGAAACCGACCACGCTTGTGAGCGGCGTCTTGAGTTCGTGCGACACGTTGGCCACGAAATCTCGGCGGACCCCCTCGAGTCGCCGCAGGACGGTGAGGTCGTGGAGTACGATGATGGCGCCCGACCGGTGTGGCCGGGTCGACATCAGCACCGTGTGTTCGCCGAGTTCCACCTCCGCCGTCGTGGATTCTCCCCGCTGCGCGGCGCTCACGGCCTCGGCGATGCCGGGAGAGCGGAAGAGCGTGCCAACTCGAGCCCCGGGTGTGACATCGCGTCCGGCCCAGCGCTCGAAGGCGGGGTTGCAGAGACTCACCAGTCCTTCCCGGTCGATGAAGGCGAGGCCATCGTCCAGCCGGTCGAACAGCACCCGCAGGTCGCCGGACTCGCGTTCGGAGACCTTCACGCGGTCGCGCATTTCACCGGCCATGCGGTCGATCGCCTGACCCAGGGACCCAGCCGACTTGGCGCCGCTCGCGCCCGGGGGGGGACGAAGGTCGCCCGACGCGATCCGGCCGACGGCTTCCCGCGCCTCTCCGAGTTCCCGGTCGGTCTTGCGGGCCACCAGTCGGGCGGCCGGCCACAGCAGGAGCAGGGTGCCCCCCAGGACGGCGGATGCGACCGTCACGCCCGTCGCGTCCAGCCGGAGAATGAACCAGGCGGCGAAGTACGTCACCGCGAGCACGGCGGCCGCTGCGAAGAAGAAGCGGTTTCCCAGCCTCACCGAACGGGCTCCCTCACCGAACGGGCTCCGCCTCGCGTACTACTTGTCCAGCGCGCGGAATCGGTAGCCGATCCCCCGAACGGTTTCGATCAGGGACGCTGCTTCCCCGAGCTTGGTCCGCAGCCGGGCGACGTGCATGTCCACCGTGCGCGTTTCGATTGCGGCATTCGTGTCCCAGACGGCCTGGAGCAGTTGACGGCGGGTCTGGACGCGTCCCCGTCTCTCCAGCAGCACTTCGAGCAGACGGTACTCGAGCCGCGTCAGGTCCACCTCGACCCCCTCCGAGAAGACCCGGTGCGCCTCCCGGTCGAGTACGACCGGTCCCACCGTTACCCTCCGCGACGTGGAGAATGGTTCGGCCTTCGACCGCCGCAGGAGCGCCTCGACGCGGAGCGTGAGTTCGCGGGCACTGAACGGCTTCGTGATGTAGTCGTCCGCACCCACCTCGAAGCCCTTGACCCGCTCGTCCTCCTCTCGCCTCGCCGTCAGGAGGATCACGGGCATCGAACTCGTGCTCTCGGCGCCCCGCAGCCGCTGCAGCACCTCGTATCCGTCCATGCCCGGCAACATGAGATCGAGGATGATCAGGTCCGGCTGCTCGGCCTGCGCGGTCGTCAGCGCGCCCTGTCCGTTCACGGCCGTGGTGACCCGATATCCTTCCCGGCTCAGGTGATAGACGAGCACGCTCAGGATGTCCGGTTCGTCATCCACAACCAGGATCTGTGCGTCCGACATCTCAACGATCCGCGCCTAGGGGTCTCAACCATCCTGAGCCACGTTGCCGGCGGTATCGTAACACCTTCGCAACCATCTCGTGAACGACCTTCGGCGTGTTCCAGCCCGTGACGAACCTGTGACGTTCCCTTGTCCGAAGACGTTACGGAACCCGCCTATCCTCCGCTCCGGCAGCCGTCCCATGCAGCAGGATCCCGGAGAATCCCGGAGCCAATGAAACCACCAGGAGCCCTGACCCACGCGCGGGGATCAGTAATCCACCGGTCTCAGGTACCATTCCCCGATCGCGGTCGGCGAGAGCATCGCGACCGTCGGCAGGTGGCGCTTCCAGTGCGTGCTTTCGAGTCGCCCGGCGACGAGTTCGACCTTCTTTCTCTCGAACCCCGCCTCGACGAGATCATCCGGCCCGCGTCCGGAAATGAGGTGGTGGAGGATGAGATCGGCTTCGGGGTAAGTGGCGCCCAGGTCCTCTTCATCCGTCTGCCCCTGGATGAGGTCCGCCGTCGCCGGCTTGTCGACGACCTCGGCGGGCACGCCGACGGCCCGCGCGAGCGCCCATACCTGGCTCTTGAACAGGTCGCCGAGCGGGTTCACCGGCGGGGAGTCGTCCGCGTGCCAGGTATAGTAGCCGAGGAGGCGCTCGGACTTGTTTCCGGTACCGACGGGGAGGGCGGAGAGCTTGAAGGCCTGGTCGAAGAGGACGATCATGCGCTGGCGCGCGGCCACATTGCCCCTCCGGTGTCCGCCCGCCTCGGGCTCGAACTCGTCGAGATAGCCGTCCACGGCCCGCGTGATATCGATCGTGCGCGTCGGAATCCCGAATTTCTCCGCCACGAGGAGCGCGTGCTCGCGGCTCCGGGGGCTCGACGTTCGGTAGGGCAACAGGAGGGCGAGCACCGCTGCGGGGCCGAGAGCTTCCGCGCACAGCGCCGCGGTGAGGGCGGAATCCACCCCTCCCGACAACCCGACCACGACGCGGCGGAAACCGCGCCGACGCTCGATCTCCTCTCGAAGGAACTGGACGAGCCAATCCCGCACGAGGTCCGTATCGATGTCGAGCGGGCCCCGGTCGGCGGGGTGTGGAGCGCGGGCTTCCGCGGTGCCCGGCGGCGGCCAGGCGAGGGTCATTCGCCGTCGGGAGCCGGCCGGCGCACGCCGGATCCCGGACTGTTCACGAGAAGACGGGTCCAGGACCGTTCGAGGTCCGAAAAGAGCGGCTCTTCCGTGCGGGCGCGCGCGGCCTCGTCGAGGTCCACTCGCACGGGCAGCACCGCTTCCTCCCACAGTGGCCCCGCGAGGAGCCGGTGTCCGCGCGGGTCGTAGGCCGCGGACCCGCCGGCGAATCCCTTGCCCCCTTCGAACCCGACCAGCTGGGACACGATGACGAACACCCCATGCTCGGCGGCGATCGCGCTCGCGAGGGCCTCCCAGCGGACGAGGTTGCCGGGCACCCCGGCCCCCGGGGCCGCCCCGCGTGCGGGCGAGGCGCTGAGAATGAGGATGATCGACGCTCCGTCGAGCGCGGCGAGCGTGCCGGAGACCGAGTGAAAACCGTCTTCGCAGATCAGCAGCGCGGTGCGTCCCGGCGGCGCGTCGAACGCCCGGATTCCGGCCCCCGCCTCGACGAAACGCTCTTCCTGGAAGACGCCGTAAGTGGCGAGGAACACCTTGCGGTGGACGTGAAGGATCCCGCCGCCGGGCCCCAGCGTCGCGTAGAGGGCCGAGTTGTAGATGCCCGCCGCGTCCCGCTCGTAAAAGCCGATCGCGACATCGAGACCATCCGCATCTTCGCCGACGCGCGCGTTGAGGGCCTCGAACAGTTCCGGGGCCGCGATGGCCTGTTCGCGAACTCCACCCTCCAGGAAATAGCCGGTGAGCGCAGTCTCCGGAAACACGACGAGGCGCGGCCGCCGTTCCGCCCCGGCCGCGCGCCGGATGATCCCCGCGCAGCCGTCCAGCGTCGCGTCGAGGTCGCCCTTGGAGGGAAGGAACTGGGCGATCGCGATATCGAGCGGCATGCGCGTTCCGCAGTCGTCGTTCGAGTGAAATGCCGTCGGTCCGGCGGCCAGCGGTCGGGTGAACGTCCCCGAACCGCGCGCCGCTGTCAACGGGCCGGGCCGCCGTCGTTCGGTGCGCGTGTTGCCCGCGGCGCCTGCGCCGCGTTATCCCTCCGCGATGCCGGAGACTCCGACCCCGATCGCGGCGGCGTACGCGCTGCTGCTCCTGATCGGCATGCCCCTCCTCGCCGCCCTCGATGCCCGCCGCGGGGCCGATCTCGCCGCAGCGGCGAAACACCGCCGGCTGCTGTACGTGTCGGTAGGGGCATCGCTCGTCGTGCTCGGCCTGGTGACGCTCGGCGTCGCGGCGTGGCAGAACGTCCCTGCGGCCGCGCTCGGCTGGAGGGTCGACGCGCCGGCGCCCGCGCTGCTCCGGGGCCTGGGCGTGGCCGCCGTCGGGCTGCTGGCCGCTTGGCTGATCACCGCGGCCGGGCGGCTCGCCGGGCTCCGGGAGACCGCGGCCGTGCTGCTGCTGATGCCGCGAAACGCCTCGGAAAAACGATGGTTTCTCGCGCTCTCCGGGATCGCGGCGGTCTGCGAGGAGTACGCCTATCGGGGATTCGGCCTGTGGGCCGTCTCGGCATGGACCGGCAACCCCTGGCTGGGCGTGGCGCTGGTCTCCGCGTCCTTCGGACTCGCTCACGGATATCAGAAGCTGGTCGGCGTGGTCCGGGCGACGGCGCTTGGCGTCCTGCTCGCGGTGACCGTCATCTGGACGGACAGTCTGTTTCCGTCCATCGTCGGGCACTTCTGGATCAACGCGGCGATCGGCCTGGGAGGTTGGCGCTACCTTCACGCGAACTTCGATGTCGACGACCCCGATTGACCCGATGAACCCGCAACATGATGAGGTGCGATAGATGATGAGGGGTGATACATGATCGCGAGAATGTGCGCGCGAACGGTCGTCGTGCTTGGCCTGGCCATTCCGGCGGGAATGGCGGCGCAGGAGGCCTCCCCGATCGAGGTCGGGGGGCTGCTGCGGGCC
>JAPPBA010000019.1 GCA_026705295.1 Candidatus Palauibacter australiensis | reverse complement strand
AGGAGGACTACGCCTGGGGCCGCACGCAGCTCATCGACTATGAGAATGAATGGGGACGCCCCCTCCAGGGCGCGCTCATCTATCCGGCCGACTATGATCCGGATCGGACGTACCCCATGATCGTGTACCACTACGAACTGCTCTCGCAGAGCCTCCACCAGTACCAGGTTCCGGATCCCACGAGCTACTACAACATCCAGATCTGGAGCCAGGAGGGGTACTTCGTCTTCCAGCCCGACATCGTCTATCGCGACCGGCGCCCGGGACAGTCGAACGTGGAGACGCTGCGCCCGGCCGTGGCGGCGGCGGTCGAGACGGGGATGATCGATGCCGACCGCGTCGGACTCATCGGCCATTCGTGGGGCGGATATCAGACGACGTTCTTCGTCACCCAGGACGATCTCTTCGCCGCCGCGGTGGCGGGCGCGCCGCTCACGAACCTGATGAGCATGTACCTCTCCTTCTACTGGAACTCCGGGGGGACGGACGCCCGGATCTTCGAGATCAGCCAGGGCCGCATGCAGGTGCCGTGGTGGGAGGACTGGGACTCCTACTTCAACAACTCTCCGCTCCATCACATTCAGAATCTCAACACGCCCCTCCTCATCGAGTTCGGGACGGAGGACGGCGCCGTGGAGTTCAACCAGGGCGTCGAGTTCTACAACGCGGCCCGGCGGGCGGGGAAGCACATGGTGATGCTCGTCTACGAGGGGGAGAACCACGGGCTCGCGAGGGAGCCGAACCAGCGCGACTACCAGAGCCGCATCCTCCAGTGGTTCGCGCACTATCTGAAGGGAGAGCCGGCCCCGGAATGGATCACCACCGGCGTCCCCTGGCTGGAACAGAAAGACGGCCTCAGGAAGAAGAAGGTGAGCTGACCATGATGCTGCGCCCGCGTCGTATTCCGGCAGTGTCGTACCGGGTCTCCGTCCGCGCTCTGGTGGTGGCGGCGGCGCTGAACGCGGCCCTCGCGGCGGCGCCCCCTCGCGGGGAGGCCCAGTCCCCCGAGAGAATCGCGGCAGGATTCACCTGGCGCCTGATCGGACCGGCCATCTCCGGCGGCCGCATCGCCGATCTCGAAGTCGTGCCCGGCACGCAGTCGCACATCTACGTCGGGGCGGCCTCCGGCGGTGTGTGGAAGAGCGTCAACCACGGGACGACGTGGGAGTCGATCTTCGACGACGCGGCGAACCTCTCGGTCGGGGACATCGCGCTCGCCCCGTCGGACCCGCTGGAAGTGTGGGTCGGGACCGGGGAACCGAACAACCGCAACAGCACGCCGTGGGGAGAAGGCGTCTACCACTCCTCCGACGGCGGCAAGACGTGGCGGCTCACGGGGCTGGAGGAGACCCGGCACATCGGGCGCATCGCCGTCCATCCCACCGATCCGGACATCGTGTGGGTGGCGGCGCTGGGGCACCTGTTCGGCCCCAACGCGGAGCGCGGCGTGTACCGGACGACCGACCGCGGCGAGACGTGGACGAAGGTCCTCCACATCGACGACGACACGGGGTTCGTGGACCTCGCCCTCAACCCCGCGGATCCGTCCATCATCTACGCGGCCGCGTACCAGCGGCGGCGGCGCGCGTGGGGGTTCGCGGGCGGCGGGCCGGGGAGTGGCATCTACAAGTCGACGGACGGCGGAGATTCCTGGCGGGAGGTGACCGAGGGCCTGCCGGAGGGGGACAAGGGAAGGATCGGGCTCGCCGTATCGGGGCGGGATCCGGCCCTGGTCATGGCCGTCGTGGAGGCAGAGGAGGGCGGCATCTTCCTCTCCCGTGACCGCGGCGAGAGCTGGACGCGCGTCAACGAACTGAACCAGCGTCCGATGTACTACAGCCAGCTCCGGATCGACCCGAACGATGAAGATCGGGTCTGGCTCGTGGCGGGCAGCCTGCACCGCTCGGAGGACGGCGGCGACACCTTCGAGGCCCTCCCCATGGAGATCGAGTACAACACCGGCGTCCACGTCGACCACCACGACCTGTGGATCGACCCCGAGGACTCGCGCCACATGATCCTCGGGAACGACGGCGGACTCTATTCCACGTGGGACGACGGCGACCACTGGACGTTCATCGGGAACATCCCCATCGCCCAGTTCTACGACATCGACCTGGATCTGGCGGATCCGTACCACGTCTACGGGGGACTGCAGGACAACAACTCGTACCGGGGCCCCAGCCGGACGCGCCGCTACCACGGGATCATGAACCGCGACTGGCAGGTGCTCGACTACGGCGACGGGATGTACACGGAGACGGACTGGTCGGACCTCGGCACCGTCTACGTGACGTCGCAGAACGCCGGGATCGTGCGCGTGAACCTCGCCACCGGCGACCGGAAGGCGCTCAAACCCTTCCCGCCGGACACGACGGTGTCGTATCGCTTCGACTGGAAGTCGCCGATCCTGGTGTCTCCGCACGATGCGAACCGGGTCTACCTGGGCGGCAACCGGCTCTTCATGTCGGACGACCGCGGGGAGAGCTGGCGCGCGACCGAGGATCTCACGCGGCAGATTCACCAGGACAGCCTCGAGCTGATGGGCGTGCGTCCGGACTCGACGACGCTCTCGAAGCACGACGGCGCCTCCGGGTACGGGGAGATCACGGCCGTGGCGGAGTCGCCGGTCGAGGCGGGCGTGCTGTGGGTCGGGGCGGACGACGGCTCGGTGCGCCTGAGCCGGGACGGCGGGGCGAGCTGGGAGGATCTGACCGACCGGGTGGCCGCGGCGGCGGGGGTGCCGTTCCCGTACTACGTGAGCTGGGTCGAGGCCTCGCACGCGGCGGCGGGGCGCGCGTACGTGAGCCTGGACGGGCACTGGGACGACGACTACGGGCCGCTCGCGGTCGTGACGGAGGACTTCGGGGAGAGCTGGCGGTCGCTCGCGGACGGGCTGAACGGGGCGGCGGCGGTGACGGCTACGGGCCGGGCGACGGGCGGCGGCATAGCCAGCGTGAACGTGATCCGCGAGCATCCGGAGAATCCGGACCTGCTGATCGTCGGCGCGGAGAACGGCGCCTTCGCCTCACTGGACCGGGGAGCGACGTGGGCCGCGCTCGGCTCGAGCCTCCCCGCCGTGCCGGTCGACGACGTCGAGATCCACCCGCGCGAGAACGACATCGTCCTCGGTACGCACGGCCGCGCCATCTGGATTCTCGACGACATCACGCCGCTGTCGCAGCGGTCGGCTGCGGACGCGACGGGCGCCGGCGCCGTGCAGCTGTTCGCCCCGCGTCCGGCCACGCTCTTCCTGTACCGGAACGACGTGCCGTCGATGGGCCAGGGGACGTTCCGGGCCGAAAACCCCGCGTTCGGCGCGAACGTCGACTACCGGCTCGCCGCGGAGGTGCCGGGCGGCGTCTCGATCGATGTGCTGGACGCCGCTGGCCGTGACGTCCGGAGGCTTGAGGGCCCGGGGGCGGCCGGCCTCAACCGGGTCGCGTGGGATCTGCGGCACGATCCGCTGCCGCACGACACCACGCGGTACGAAGTGCCCAGCCTCGATGCGGGCCCCGAGGGTCCGCTGGTCCTGGCGGGGACGTTCACCGTACGCCTGACCGCGGGAGGCGAGACGCGCGAGCAGCCGCTGGAGGTGCGTCCCGATCCCGAGCTGCCGGTGTCCGCGGAGGAGCGCCTGGCGCGTTACGAGTTCACGATGGCTCTTTTCGAGCTCCAGGGGGTGGCCTACAGGCAGGGCAGCGAAGCCTACGACGCCGAGCGCCGGGCTTCCGAGTCGCTCGAGGCGCTGGAAGGCACGGAGGATGCGGCCGCCGGGGACCTCGAACGCGCCCGGGAGCTTGTGGGCGAGATCGAGGAGGTCGCCGACGAGTGGCGTTCGATCAACGGCGACATCCGCAACTGGTGGACGGGCCTGAGAGGCAAGTTCGATGGCGGTCCCTCCACGACCGGATCGCTGACGGGCCCCTCCGACGACCACCGCCGGCGGCTCGAGGTGATCCGCGCGACAGTGGAGGCCGCGTCCGCGCGGATGAGTGCCGCGGCGGATGCGCTCGAAACGTTGCAGAATCTGGCGGGCGTCGGCGCCTCGCCCAACCGGGACGGAGACGGGGATGGACAGGAAACCGATCGATAGGAAACCGGAGGCCTCCACGCCGCGTCGGCTGGCGTGGCTGGCGCTGGCGTGGCTGGCGCTGGCGGGAATCGCGGCGCCGGCGGCGCTCGAGGCGCAGGCCTGCCTCGGCTTCAGCGGCAACGGGTTCCTCAGCGGCTCGGGCGCCGTGTGGCGCGAGTCATCCGAAGACGTCACAGGCCTTGGGGGCGCGGCCGGGTTCGACCTGGGTCTCGTGGCCGCGGCGGGCCATTACGTGAAGTTCTCCGGCGCGGACGAGTTCGATCAGGAATTCGACTTCGAGGACGCGCGCGCGAGCGTCGCCCTCAAACTCCCGCTGCCCGTGCTGTCGGTCTGTCCGCTCGCCACCGTGGGCGTCGGAGGCGTCCTGTCGAGGAACTTCGACGAACTCCCCTACAAGAGCGAGACCGTTTACGGGGTCGGCGTGGCCGTCGGGCAACGCTTCGGCGCGCCGGGCTCCGGCATCGCGGTCATCCCTTCGGCGACCGTGAGCATCGAGAACTACTCGGTCGACCGGCTCTACGACGACATCGTGGAGGGGGACAGGGAATTCAGCCCCGTCATCCGCGGCGGCGTCACCGTCGAGATCGGCAGCATTCACGCTCGGCCGTACGTCGTGTTCACGACCGCCGATGACAGCTACCTGATCGCCGGAGCCCTGCTGGGGGTCACCTTCTGATGAGTCCCGGCGGGCCCGAGCGGCGGGCCCGGGAACTGCGCAGGGAGCTGCGTCACCACTCCTATCTCTACTACGTCCGCAATCGCCCCGAGATCTCGGACGAGCGGTTCGACGAACTGTTCCGCGAACTGAAGGCGCTGGAGGCGTCGCACCCGGAACTCGTCACGCCGGATTCGCCGACCCAGCGCGTGGGCGCGGAGCCGCTCGACGCCTTCGAGACCATCGAGCACACCGCGCCGATGCTCAGCCTCGATTCATCCGCCGATGTGGAGCCGCTCGAACGGTTCGACGAGCGGATGCGCAAGGCGCTCGGAGACGACATCGGATACGTCGTCGAGCCGAAGCTGGACGGCGCCTCGATCGAACTCGTCTACGAATCCGGCCGGCTGTCGCGCGCTGTGACCCGGGGAGATGGCATACGCGGCGAGGGCGTGACGGAGAACATCCGCACGATCCACTCGGTGCCCCTCCGGCTGCGGGCCGCGGATCGCGACGTGCCGCCGCTCCTGGCGCTGCGGGCCGAGGTCATCATGAGGGTGGGCGACTTCGAGGCGCTGAACGCCCGGCTTCTCGAGAGCGACCGCGCTCCGTTCGCGAACCCGCGCAACGCCGCGGCCGGATCGCTGCGGCAGCTCGACCCCCGCATCACCGCCGCCCGTCCGCTCGACATCTACGTCTACGACATCCTCGCGATCGACGGCCGGCCGCCGCCCACCCAGCAGGCCACGCTCGAAGCGCTGCGCGAGTGGGGGCTGCCCGTGAACGAGCGCTGCCGGCCCGCGGCCGACGTCGGAGAGATCCTCGCGTTCCAGGCCGAGATCGAGGAGGGCCGCGACGATCTCGAGTACGAGATCGACGGCATCGTCATCAAGCTCGACGACATCGCCGCCCGCGACGAAGTCGGCGAGACCTCGCACCACCCCCGCTGGGCGTTCGCCTTCAAGTTCCCGCCGCGGAAGGAGGTCACCCGGCTCCTTCGCATCGTCCCCAGCGTCGGGCGTACCGGCGTCGTCACGCCCATCGCCTTCATGCGCCCGGTGGAACTCGGCGGCGTGACCGTGAGCCGCGCGAACCTGCACAACCGGGAAGAGGTCGCCCGCAAGGACATTCGCGAGGGCGACCGGGTGCGGGTGCAGCGGGCGGGAGACGTGATCCCGCAGGTTCTGGAGCGGATCGACGAGCCGGGCCGCGAGCGCGCGGAGCCGTGGGTCATGCCCACCAAGTGTCCCTCGTGCGGGACCGCCCTGGAGCCGCGCGGCCCGTACACCTTCTGCCCCGACCTGTTCGCCTGTCCCGCGCAGCTCGCCGGGCGGATTCAACACCTCGGGTCGCGGCATGCCCTCGACATCGAAGGATTGGGAGAAGAAACCGCGAGCCTCCTCGTCCGGGAGGGGGTGCTCGCCCGCGTCCCCGATCTGTTCGCGCTCGAGGCGGCGACGCTGATGGAGCTGGAAGGCTTCGCCGAGAAGTCGGCCACGAACCTCGTCCGGGCGATCGACGCCGCGCGCACGACCGAACTCGCCCGCTTCATCTACGGCCTCGGCATCCCCGAAGTCGGGGTGACCGTGGCGCGCGAACTCGCCTCGCACTTCCTCTCCTTCGAGGCGTTCCGGAAGGCGGCGGCAGAAGGGGAAGCGGCGGCAGAAGGGGAGGCCGCGGCAGAAGGGGAGGCGCTCCAGGAAGTGGACGGGATCGGGCCACGGATGGCGGAGGAGATCACCGCCTTCCTGGCCCGCCCCGAGGTGTCGGAGGTCGTGGACGAACTGCGCGCCTGCGTCGAGCCCGAGCCCCCGCCGCGCGCGGGCGACACCCTGGCCGGGCTCCGAATCGTCCTCACCGGAGGGCTCGAGTCCATGAGCCGCTCCGAGGCCGGGAAGAAGCTCGAGGCGCTGGGCGCGAAGGTCACGTCGTCCGTGAGCAAGCAGACGAGCTACGTCGTCGCGGGCGAGAACCCGGGCCGCAAGTTGGAGCGGGCGCAGACCCTCGGCGTCGAGATCCTGGACGAAGCGGGCCTCCTCGAACTCCTGAGCGGCGGACCCGCCGCGCTCTCCGCGCCCGACGACACACCCGAGGCGGCCGACGCGGCTCCCGAAACCGGCGCCCCCTGATGGAGAACATCGAGATCGTCCGCGTGCTGAACGAGGTGGCCGATCTGCTCGAGATCCAGCAGGCGAACCCGTTCCGCGTCCGCGCCTACCGCAATGCCGTGCGCACGATCAACGCGCACGCGTCGCCCCTGCGCAAACTCGTCGAGCAGGGCGCCGACCTCACCGAGCTGCCGTCGATCGGGAAGGGGATGGCGGACAACATCCGCGAACTCGTCGAGAGCGGGCGCCTCGCGATGCTCGACGAGATGGCGGCCGAGATCCCCCCGGGGCTCGTCGAGTTGATGCGGCTCCCCGGGGTCGGCCCCAAGAAGGCGCGCAAGCTGTGGGACGAACTGGGCGTCGAGTCGATCGACGACCTGGAGGAGGTCGCGAGCGAGGGGCGCGTGGCCGAACTGCCCGGCTTCGGAATCAAGACGCAGGACCGGATCCTCCGCGGCATTCGCAACTATCGCACGAGCACCACCCGCTTCCGCCTCGGAGAAGTCGACAAGCTCCTGCCGCCGCTGATCGAACACCTGCAGGGGACGCCGGGCATCGCCCGCCTGGAAGTCGCGGGGAGCTACCGGCGCCGGAAGGAGACGGTGGGCGACATCGACATCCTCGTCCTCGCCGACGACGCGCGCGCCGCTTCCGAAGCGCTCGTCGGATTCTCCGGCGTGGAGAGCGTGATCGGAGCGGGCGGCACGAAGACCTCGGTGCGTCTCCGCAGCGGGCTGCAGGTCGACCTGCGCGTCGTGCCCCCCGAAAGCTGGGGAGCGGCGCTCATCTACTTCACCGGGTCGAAGGAACACAACATCCGCCTGCGCCGCCGCGCGCTCGAACGGAAGCTGCGGGTGTCCGAGTACGGTGTGTTCACGATTCCCGAGGAGTCCCTCGGCGATGCGCTCGGGGAGCGGGGCATCGCCTCCGAGGGAGAGATGGTCGCGGGAGCGACCGAAGAGGAGGTCTACCGGGCGCTCGATCTCTCATGGCTGCCGCCGGAGGTGCGGCGCGACCGAGGAGAGTTCGCGGCTTCCGACGCCGGGGAACTGCCCCGCCTGGTCGAGACCTCCGACCTGCGCGGGGACGTCCACATGCACAGCACCTGGTCCGATGGCCGCGCTTCCCTGGAGGAGATGGTCCGGGCGTGCGCGGCGTGCGGTTACGAGTACATGGCGATCACCGACCACTCGAAGGCGCTGGCGATGGTCGAGGGCCTCGATGCCGCCAAGCTCCGACGCCAGTGGGACGAGATCGCGGAGGTACAGGCCGCGCACCCCGACATCCGGATCCTGCGCGGGCTGGAGGTCGACATCCTCCGCGACGGATCGCTGGACCTCGAGGACGAGATGCTCGAGCGACTCGACATCGTGATCATCTCGGTTCATTCCTTCCTCGGGCTGGACCGGGCGCGGCAGACCGCCCGCGTGCTGAAGGCGCTCGCGCACCCCCGCTCGATGATCTTCGGGCACCCGACGGGACGGATCATCAACCGTCGCGGCCCGATCGATGTCGACATCGACGATATCCTGCACGCCTGCGCCGAGTTCGGCGTCGCCGTCGAAGTCAACTCCCACCCCCACCGCCTGGACCTGAAGGACAGCCACCTCTGGCGCGCGCGCGAACTTGGCGTACCCGTCGTGGTCGCGACCGACGCGCACCGGCCGGACGACCTGGATCTGGCGCACTACGGCATCGAGCAGGCGCGCCGCGCGTGGCTCACTCCCGAACACGTCCTCAATACGCGTGGCGTGGACGATTTCCTGGCGGCCCTCCGGAGAACGCCGGCGAGTTGATCCCCCGTTGAGAGCCCGTCCCCATACTCCCGTCGACAAGCGCCGACAGGTGGGATCTCACGGCAGGGAGGCTCGGACACAT
The DNA here is from genome assembly GCA_026705295.1 of Candidatus Palauibacter australiensis. Taxonomy (NCBI): domain Bacteria; kingdom Pseudomonadati; phylum Gemmatimonadota; class Gemmatimonadia; order Candidatus Palauibacterales; family Candidatus Palauibacteraceae; genus Candidatus Palauibacter; species Candidatus Palauibacter australiensis. Next base: position 1,217 of record JAPPBA010000019.1, on the reverse strand, counting down.
GGCGCGTGCATGCGGACTCTCACCGCTCTCGCGGGAACACCACATACCGCTCCGCCGGCAACTCGCGGCGGATCTGGAGGCCGGGATCCGGGATGGACACGTGCGGCCCGGGGCCCCGCTCCCGTCGTCCCGGGACCTGGCGCGCCGACTCGGAGTCGATCGGGGGACCGTCGTCGCCGCGCTCGCGCGACTGCGGCGCAGGAACCTCATCGAACTCGGGCGGGGACAGCGTCCCCGCGCGTCCCTCCGCCCGCGTCCCCTCCGCCCGCCGCCCCCCGTGGAGTTGGCGCCGAGGACCGCGGCGCTGGACCTGCTGCGGCGCGCGCACGCCGGGGGACTCTCGCGTTGGCGGCTGCTGAACGAGCTGGAGCGGATCGTGGGCGGCGCGCGGAGCCCGGATGGCGCACGGAGCCCGAAGCCGAACTTCGTGACGCTGTGCGAACCTCGCCCCGGGCTGCGGGCCGTGCTCGCCGCGGAACTCGAGGATGCCTGTGGAGTCGTCGTTCACGCGGTCGACTCCGCGCGCGGGATCCCCGAGAACTCACCGGTGATCCTGCGGCGTGAGTTGCAGTCCCGGATGCGGCGCTCCGGAACCGTCGAGTGCGTTCCCATTTCACTCGCCGGGGGCACCCGCGAACGCGAACTCGTCCGACGACGGATCCGACGCGGATTCGTCGTGCTGCTCTCCCGAAGCGAGACGGTGCGCGTGTTCGCGGCGGAACTCGCCGCCCGGGACTTCGCCCTTGGAATCAGCTTCAAGGCCCTCGACCCGCACCGCGACGCGGCGGCCGTGCGGCGGGCCGTGAGGGCGGCAACCATCATCTTTCACGACCGGCTCGTCCCGCTGTCCCGGGTTGTCTCCGGCACCGCTCCGGCGGTGCCGATCACGCTCCTCCCGCCCGAAGAGATCGACCGACTCCGCGCCTACCTGTCCAGAACGGACCGGCCCGCGCGCGACCGCGGCGGATCCGGTTCGTACCCTGCCGCCACGCCCGAAGCGACCGTAGCCCATGAGCGCCTTGGTACCTAGATTAAGGGAGGTTCTGCCGTCGCCCCGCCACGGAGTTGTCGGGACTATGAGTAAGAAGTTCTATTCGTCTATGGACTCTGACGCCGAGTTATGATTGTGACTTCAGGCAAGTTCGACCGCAGCGTGGTTGTAAGAGCGCTCCGCTTCCGAGCGAAACTCGATGGATTCCGACTCGAACGTGGCCACT
>JAPPBA010000018.1 GCA_026705295.1 Candidatus Palauibacter australiensis | reverse complement strand
ACACCCCGACCGAAGCCGACGAGGGCAAGTACCTGCGCGCCGTGTTCACCTACACGGACGGCCACGGTCCGGGCAAGCGGGCGGAGAGCCCGGCCGTGATGGTCGTCGGCGCGACCACGCCGGTCGTCTCGTTCGGCGCGGAGAGCTACACGGCCGCGGCGGGAGGGTCCGCCGATGTCGCCGTGCTCCTGTCGCCCGCCGCCTCCTCGGCGCTCGCCGTCGAGGTCGTGGCCGGAGACGGCAAGCACACCGTCACGTTCCAGACCGGAGCGAGTACGAGCACCCTGGCCGTCGGCACCGCCGGCCTCTCGGCCGGAGACACGCTCGCGGTCCGGTTCGGCGACCTGCCCGAAGGGGTGGCGGTCGGCGTACCGGCGACCACGCGGATCATCGTCGCGGCAACCGCCGGGGACCGGGTCTCCCGAGCCGTGGTCGAGGACGGTTCAAAGACCGAGCTTGAGGTCGAGTACGCCCAGGCGGAGTACGCGGCGGTCGCGGGCGGGCCGGGGACCGAGATCGCGCTGCGGGTGAGCCCCGCCGCCGATCGGCGGGTGGCCGTGCCGCTCACGGCCACTCACGCCTCTTCCGTGGAATCCATGTTGCCCGACTCCGTCGTGTTCGAGCCCGGCGACTCGCTCGCGGCGGTCACGCTCGAAGTTCCGGCCGGGTCCGGGTCCGGCCTCCTCGCGCTCGGGTTCGGCGCGTTGCCCGAAGCCGTGAGCGCTGGCACCGTCGCCTCCGCCACGGTCGACATCGCGGACCGCGACGCCGGCCTGCTCCGGGACGAGACGTTCGAGGTCGGACTCGCCGTCTTCGGGCGCGCCGTGGCCGAGGGCGCGCGCCAAGCCGTCGGCGCGCGCATCGACGCCGTCATGCGGCCCACGGGAGGCGGTTCAGGCACCGGCGTGCCCGGATCGGCGGCGGAGTGGGCCGGACGCGCCGCCGGCACCCTCGCCTCGCTCACCGGCGCGCCCTTGGGCGCTTCCTCGGCGGCCGACATGGCACGCCGATCCGGATCGGTCGATCTGCCGACCGGGCGGGAAGCCGCCCGGCGCCTGTTGCCGAGCCTCTCGTTCGCCACCGCGCTCGGGCCGCAGTCCGCCCAGGGGCGGCCCGGGATCGGGCTATGGGCCGAAGGTTCCGCGCAGTCGTTCCGGGGCGAGCCCGGCATCGACTACGACGGCGGCCTGCGCGCGCTCGCCGTCGGCGCCGACGCCCGCATCGGTTCCTCGACGCTCCTCGGGGTGTCGCTCATGCGCAGCGACGGCGACCTCGACTACGGCCACCGATCCACCAAGGGCTCGCTCGGACACGCCATGAGCAGCGTGCACCCCTACCTGTTCGTCCAGCCGTCCCCGAGGATCGGACTGTGGGCGATGGCCGGGTACGGGAGCGGGGATGTCCAAGACGACGAACGCCACGGGGACACCGGGGCGTCGCTCCGCATGCTCTTGGGCGGCGTCAAGGTGCCGCTCGCACGCAGCGGGGCGTTCGGACTCGCGCTCAACGGCGACGCGTTCACGGTCGGAATGAGCGCCGAAGACGGCCAGCGGGAAGGCTCGGCCGCGCGCGCACGCGCCCTGCTTGAAGCGTCATGGACGGCCGGAGGACTCAAGCTCGCCGCCCAGGCGGGGGTGCGCTACGACGGCGGCGACGCCGACACGGGCGGCGGCGCCGAGACCGGGGCCTCGATCGGCTACGCCGCGCACGGGCTCGACCTCGACCTCCGTGGAAGGCTCGGCCTCGGGGCCGGCCCACACCGCGAATGGGGCGCCGCGCTCAGGCTCGCCTTCGATCCCGGGACTAGGGGCGAAGGGTTCCGGCTGGCGGTCAGCCCCCGCCACGGACAGGACCAGAGCGGCATCCACGGACTCATGGACGGCGGAACGCTACACGCAATGACGCCCGGCACGGGACGGGACTGGCGGCTCGACGCCGAAGCCGGCTACGGGCTCAGGAGCCCCGGCGGCGGAGGCGCGCTCGACAGCTACACCCGCATCTCGGCGGATGGCCGGACCCGTGCATGGTCGTTCGGCAGCCGGTACAGCGTCAGCCAGACCCTCCGCCTCGGCATCGAGGGATCGCGCAACCGGATGCCCGGACAGCCCGGCAACCTCGGCCTCAAGATCGGAGTCGACTTCAAGTTCTGACCTCCCAACACCGCGCCGAGCCGCTGGTTGGTCGCACGGAAAACGAAGGCCGGACTCCCGCCAAACGACTCCGTGATTCCGGCCATCCCGAAACAACGGAACCAGGTCTTGCTCAACGGCAGGAATGGCAGATCGTGCAGTCCCAGTTAGACTTACGTGGTCTCCCGCCGTGATGTGAGCCTCGGCGATTCCGACTACCCCTTGTGGGTACAAAGGTGCTGGCGAGGGTGGCTGCCGCCCCCCTTCGATCCCCCGGAAACGGACGCGCCGATGCGCGCCGGGATCGCCGGCGACGAGTGCGCCGCTATAGCTCATGGCCCTACCTCCGGGAACCGTTCCGACTGCTCGCCCGCCGGAATCTGGCGGAGCTTCCGCACCGCGCGCGACACGTCGCGGGCGTCGGAGCGAATCAGGAGCCATTCGTGGCCGAACCGGGTTAGCCGGACCCAACACAGCCCGTCCCCGGCTTCGTCGATAGCGACCACCTCGCGGGCGTGGATCTTCCGCCCGTACGCTTGCCCGATGACTCCGCTATCGCTCACGGTATGGACCGGCCCCCAGTTTCATCCGTGGTGCACGGCGCGGTGCTGTCACGGGACCCCCCGCGACTCCCGAGCAATCTAGTCTTCCACCATCCAACCCGAAATACGAACTGGTCCCCCGCCACGGCGCGACGTCAGGAACCGGGCTCGAACCGCACTCGCGCGACGCGCCGTACGTCAAGCGAGTCCCTTGTGGTGCCGTACAGCACCGATTCAGTGACCCAGGGAACATCTCCCACGCTGACGCGGCGCGGCCATCGATACCGCGCCACCAGAGCGGACCCGGCGTATACATCGGCTTCGCGCATCTCCTCCCCGTCGATACCCGTCTTCTCGACCCACAAGCGACCGGATCGATCAAAGAAGATGTCGGCAAGCGGCGGCTTGCGGTCGGGAATCTCAAAGGGATGGTTCCGGAGATCGAACCGCTGGAGGTCGCGGTCAATGGAAGCCTGCGCCCATTCAAGGTCCGACGGGCTGAGCGGAGGGCCAAGCGCCTGTGGTCCCTCGACACGCGAAACAGTCCCATCCGGGTGGTGGAGCGTGACCGAGTACTCGGAGGTGACCGCTTCGGCCCACGCGCCGCTGGGGCTGTGAGCGTGAAGCCACAGCGGGCCGAACGGTTGGTAGACGAAGAAGCCTACCGGAGTGTCGCCGATCATACGCTCGACCGTGGTCGAGCCCATCGCGTACTTCTCCGGACCCGCCATCAGTACCGTGTCCACAGCCCCGTCGAAACCGTGATGAAAGCGCGCAGTGCCACCCCCGTCCTCGGTCATCAGTGATCCGATATCGACAAGCCGACCCTCGGCATCGAAGGTGATCGGGGCAACCATGCCAATGCCCACGTGAGCGATCCTCGCTCCACCATCGTATTCCGCATTCCCCCCGTCCAGCCGGAACACGCTGTATCGGGTACTCTCGCGCACCCAGAGCTTGCCGTCCGGCCCGAACGCGAGGCAACAGGGTTGCGTCAGTTCACCCGGTCCCTCGCCCGGACCACCGAAGCGGAACAGGAAGTCGCCCTCGGAACCGAAGACCCGCACCTCGTGCGACTGGAGGTCTGCGACGATCAGCCTCCCGCCCGTGTCCTCGACGATCGACTCGATCCGGGTGAAGAGATAGGGATCTTCACCTTCGATCTCCCCGAACTCCAGATCTACCGTGCCGCGGAAGGTCGGGACACCATCCGGTGAGCGTTCGATGCCTCCCTCCGAACAGCCTACACCGAAGCAGAGTGCCAGCAGCAGGGGCACGGACATCGAAGCGGCAGCGCGGGAATGTTCGTTCATCGGTCGGGACTCCAAGAGCTTGGGGACGCCAGCACACTTGTTTAGACGGCCTGAGCGGGCGTCACGTTGCACACGGGAGTCGATATGGCGTTGGTTGGAACTGCTGGTACTGGCATCGCCCGGCCACGAAGCACTGCGGTCGCGGCCTCAACCGCTGAACCCCAGCCTCCCGCAACCTCCGCCCGACCGATTTGCGTCCGCCAGCGTCCCCCGGGTCGCACGGAATCCCGTTCTGGAGTAGGGATGCGGCGAAGCACCCCCAAGTGGGACGCCGAGGCAGGAGGCCGTGGCAGTCCGCGAAGGCGAACCGTATCTTCTGCTTGCCCGAATCGGTTACGGTGCCCGTTGCAATCTCCCGTCAGAAGGGTCGGACATGTTCCGCCAAGACGTCGCCCTCTACAGGCCCCGCCCGTCCATCATTCACGTCCCCTTGCTACTCACCGCGCTCACCTCCTGCGAACCGGAACCGGCATCCGACACCCCGACTCGCGAGACGCTTCCGAACGGTGCCGTCCTCGTCCGCTACCCAACCCTCCCCGCCGTGGACTCCGTCGGCCCGGCAGTCATCGGGGCGCGTGTGGACCTCAAGTTCGGATCCCTTGAGGGGGACGACCCGAACGTGACCTTCGGCGACGTTCGAGGCGTGCAGGCGGCCAGCGACGGGACCATCTACGTGCTGGACCAACAGGCCGCGGAGGTCCGCGTCTTCGATTCCAGCGGCGGGTACCAGCGGACGATCGCGAGGCGCGGCGAGGGGCCGGGCGAGATCGGTGGCGCCAACGGCATCCTCCTTTCCGGAGACACTCTCCTGTGGATCCACGACACCAGGCAGTGGACGATTATCGGAGTTGATCCCACCGGCGCGGAGATACGCCGGTTCGTAAACCCCGTCATGAGCTTCGGACCCATCTGGGACGGTGTGTTCGACCATCGGGGCCGCTACTGGCGGACGACCACTCATGGAGAAGACGACCCGGGCTTCCCACCCCCGCCCGGACTGAGTTCGTGGAGCGAGCGGTGGTACTACAAGTCGTATGACCTGTCCAGCGGAGCCACCGACTCCGTCTACGTCGGTGAGGCCAGCTTTCGGTCATACGCATACTCCACTCCTGCGGGCTGGGGCTTCCTGCCTCTTCCCCACGAGGCAGCCGAGTTGATCGAGGTCAATCCTTCCGGTGGCTTCTGGCGCGCGCACACGGGGTCGTACCGGATCGTCCGAACCGGCGAGGGCGGGGATACGCTGGTGGTCATCGAAGCCGGGCTGCCCATCCAACGGGTCACGGACGAGGACCGGACGGCGTACGTCGAGAGCATTATCGACGACAGGCCCGATCTCCACCGGGAGGCGAACGAGGTCGCTGCTCTGATGCCGGACATCAAGCCCATTCTCGATGGTCTCTTCGTGGACGACGAAGGGAGACTCTGGGTTGAGAGAGTCATGCCGAGGGACGCGCCCGCCTTCTACGACCGGTACTCGGAAGACGGCGACTACTTGGGATCCGTTCGCCTTGCGTTCGAGGCGGCAGGCCCGATCTGGGTCCAGCACGGCAGCATCTACACATGGGTTGTCGATGAGTTCGAGGCTCCCTATGTCGTCAGGGCCTCGGTATCGTGAGAATCAGAATCATCGGGCGGGTGATTCTCCACACTCGGTGAATCGCCAAGAAAAATAGGAGAAGACGTGTCATGAGATGTCGGACGGCCACCGCCGGGGGATGGTTCTCGTTGTCGCTTGTTCCCATGATCGCGGCTCCGCTTGCCGCACAGCAGGTCGTCACGCTGCCCGCGGAGGACGGCCTCCTCGAAGCGGACTTCGAGGAGGTGTACCGCGTTGGGACTGTCGCGGGCGAAGACTGGGAGACCTTCGGCAATGTGCGCGACCTGGCGTTCGACCGGGTCGGCAACCTGTACGTGGTGGACACCCAAGGAGCACGGATCGTCGTCGTGAACCCGGAGGGTGGATTCGTGCGGCAACTGGGAGGCGTCGGCCAAGGCCCCGGAGAGTTCGATCAGCACAACACCACTTCGATTCGGATCGCCGTGCTCTCCGACGGGCGCGTCGCGGCCTTCAACCAGCGATTCACCGTGTTTGGACCCGACGGCGAGTTCGAGCGTACGGTGCGCCTGCGGGAGGGTGCGATGATCTTCATGCCGCGTCTGGACTTGGACCGGCGGGGAGGCGTGCTCGCGACCGGGGAAGTTCGAATCGTCGATATTGCCATACTGCGCGGGCGGGCTGACGGCACCGTGCCCGAACCGGAGTATCGCCATGTCATGCGCGTGGATCTGACCGGCGACGATGCCGCCTTGGACACGGTGGCGTACGCATGGTTCCCGCCGGGCGAGGCGACGGGGTTCATACCTCCTCTGAGTGCGGGCGCGCTACCCGGGGGTGGAGTGGCGTACACCGATTCGTCCGCCTATGCGATCAAGGTGGTGGGTGCCGATGGCAGGCTGGAGCGGGTCCTGACGAGGCCGTTTGTGCCCGAACCCGTGACGGACCGCATTCGCGAGGACGAGAGGGAGCGCCGCCTCAAGGGTCTGGAGGGCGATCCGCTAGGCGCGGGCAGATCCGGTGGTGAAAGGGGGGCCATGATGAGCACCATGGCCGATGCGATGCGCTCGCAGGCTGAGTCCATGGAGTTCTACCCCGAGATCCCCGTGGTTCGTAGGCTGCGCACAAGCTGGGAGGGTTACATATGGGTCCAGCGCCGGGGCGACGAGCCGGTGAGCGATGGCCCCATCGATGTGCTCACCCCGGACGGGCGCTACCTGGGCACCTTCTCGGCGGACGAGGTGTCGATGCCGGGTGCCTTCGGTCCCGACGGGCTGGCCGCGTTCGTGGAAGTGGACGAGCTCGGCGTGCAGACGGTCGTGGTGAAGCGTCTGCCGGAAGGGATCCGCTGATCCGGCGACGCCCCCCGAGCAGAGCATGGGCAGCAGCCCCCGTTTTGTTCAGCACGGCGTAGGCTAGAGTCACCGCCATCAGGTGTCGGGAGCCAGCCCCGGACGAACCGGCTTCTCGAATGCGTACGCGGGGGTCCGGGGGAGACCCCCGGCCAGAGTAAACGTGAAGCGTTTACACATCTGGCTCCTCCACAAGCCGCAGAAACCAGCGCCCCCGTGGCGCGCCCGCGCCAACGCCGGCCGGGGCGCCAACTCTGGACGACGGGCCACCCCGTCGCGAAGTTTCATTCGCGCAGATCGTGCAGTCCATCGAACGAGAGGAATCGAACGATGGCACGCACGAGAAAAGGCCGCCGGAGCTACGGCGCCGGCGAGTGGGGCCGGAACAGGGTCAGGGTGTTTCCAGACCCGAAAACCGGCCTGTTCCAGATGGAGTGGCGCGAGAACGGGCGCAGGCTCACCCGGTCGCTGGGTCACCGCGATTGGGCGAGGGCGAAACGGCAGGCGGACGAGTTCGCTGCCGGATTCGTCGGCCCGGACCTCAACGGCAAGGCGGAAGCCGAGCCGGAGCCGCTCACTCTGGGCACGCTGTTTGACAGCTACGGTGAGGAGGTGACGCCGACCAAGGGCGAACGGTCCCGGCGACACGACAGGTCTTCAACGGAGATGTTCCTCCGGTTCTTCGGACGGGACCGCGAAGCGGCGACGCTTTCCCAGCGGGACTGGGACCGGTTCATCGTGGCGCGGCGCGCGGGCAGGATCGGTATCTCGGGCAGGCCCGTGTCGAACCGGACGATCCAATACGACTTGGCGTTCCTGATGGCGGTGCTCAACTGGGCCGCGAGGTCGAAGGACGAGCGGGGTCGCCCGATGCTGGACAGGAATCCGCTCCAGGGCCTCAGGAAGCCCATCGAGAAGAACCCCACCCGGGTCGTGCTCACCGAAGAGGAGTACCGCGCACTCTTGAGGGTGTCCACGGAGGTGGGCTGGCAGTTCCGCACCGCCCTCGTGCTCGCGCACGAAACGGGACACCGGATCGGTGCCATCCGCCAGCTCCGGTGGAGCGACATCGACTTCGTGGGCAAAGCGGTGCGGTGGCGGGCGAAGCATGAGAAGACGGGCTACGAGCACACCACGCCCGTGACCGCCGAGGCGTTGGCCGCTCTGGAGGAGGCGCGAGCGTTGAGCGCCGGGTCCGGCGACGGGCCGGTGCTCCCCGCACCGAGGGATCCCTCGCAGTGCGCGGGCCGGACGCTCGTGGGGTACTGGTGGAGGAAGGCCCAGACGCTGGCCGGACTCGAACCCAAGCGTGGTCGTGGCTGGCACTCGCTGAGGCGGAAGTTCGCGTCCGACCTCATGAACGTCCCGCTCAAGGTGCTCTGCGATCTCGGCGGCTGGAAGGAGGCACAGACCATTCTCCGCTGCTACCAGCAGGCCGACGAAGTACAACTCAGGACGGCTCTGGACAGCCGTCGCCGCGAGGTTGAGGCTCGATGATCCAAACGGCGGGAACCAAACAGCGGTAACCGGATCGCCGAATTCCGTAAGTCACGCGGTCACAGTAGGATGCGTGACCAATTGCAAATGCCTCGGCAGCGGTCTCGTCCCGGTGCAACTCGCTCTCACCATGACCACGATACTGCGAGAACTCGAACTGGAGCCGCTCGCGCCCGACCACGCGCTGCGCGTCAGGTCGTTCCCGACCATGCAGCCGATGGACTTTCGAATCCGCGTCCTGCGCCGACGGGCACACAGCGCCGCCGCCACGGTGTAGCTCCCGTGACCGGCGTCCGGCCACAGGCGAGCATTCCGCGCTACCACTCCCTCGACCGGCTGCGGGCAGCCATGATGCTGCTCGCGGTGGCCCGTCACGCCGCGGTCAGCTACGTGCCCGTCGTCTTCTTCGAATGGCCGTATCGAGACCCCCAGGCCGACATGCTCTCCTACTGGGTGGTCATCTTCATCCGCGTGTTCAACCTGCCCGTATTCTTCGCGATTGCGGGTTTCTTTGCAGCCTACCTGCTCGACACACGCGGCACGCGAGAGTTCCTGCGGCACCGGTGGAGCCGGATCGGGGTGCCGTTCCTGGTGGCGTGGCCCCTCCTTGGGGTCACGATGTTCTTCATCGTGCCGTTCGCCGCCCAGTTCAGCGCCACCCCGCCGAACGCCGCCTACAGCCTCGCGGAGCTGACCTCGTCCAGGGCCCTGGACCACCTGTTCATGCACCTGTGGTTCCTCTACCACCTGATGATCCTGTGCGTGGCCGCCACTGCAATCCGCCCGCTCGCCGCCCGGATTCCCGCAGCCCTGCGCGCCCGTGCGATGGACCTCTTCGAGCGCCGGGTGCACCGCGGAGGCATCGTGGTGCTGATTCTGGCCGCGGGCCTCATCCTGTACCGGATGGAGTCGTGGGCGATCGACTACTACGCCGGCCCGTTCCCCGCCCCGCGCCAGCTGGCGCTGTACGGCCTGTTCTTCGGATTCGGATGGATGCTGTTTCGCAAGCGCGAGACGCTGGAGGGCTTCAAGCGCCCCACATGGGCTCTGCTCGCCGCCGGAGTGCTGTGCTTTCTCGTGTACCGTCACTTCTTCGAGCTCGGCTGCCCCCCCAGGCCTGACAGGACGTGCCCGGAGGCTGCCGAGGGACACCTGCCGGCGGTCGTCTTCCTCGCGCTCTCGATGTGGTTCATGGCGTATGGCCTGATCGGACTGTTCCTGCGCTTCCTGAACAAGCCGAGCCCACGCTGGCGGTACATGGCGGACGCCTCGTACTGGATCTACATCGTCCACGTGCCGTTCGTCATGCTGCTGCCCATTCTGCTGGCGGGCGTGCCGCTTCCCGGGATCGTCAAGTTCGTGCTCGTATCGGTCATGGCTATCGGCCTGATCCTTGTGACCTACCACTACCTGGTCCGACCGACGTTCATTGGGAAACAGCTGAACGGGCGCCGCTATCCGAGAAGGGCGACATGATGGCGGGGGGCCCGATCGCCTGGATGGCCCGCAACGGCGTCGCGGCCAACCTCCTGATGGTGGGGATCCTGGCGGCCGGGCTCTTCTCTCTCGGGAGCCTCGACCAGGAGGTGCTGCCGGAGCACTCGCTGGACCGGATTCAGGTCTCCGTCCCGTACCCGGGAGCGTCCCCGGCAGAGGTGGACGAATCGATCGTCCGCAGAATCGAGGAGCGGATTCGGTCGATCGAGGGCATCAGGAGCATCCAATCGGTGGCCTCGGAGGGACTCGGATCGGTTGTCGCCGAACTCGCCGGATCCGCTGACGCCGACAGGGCGCTGGAGGATATCAAAGCGGCGGTCGAAGGAATCCGGGCCTTCCCGGCGGGTGCCGAGCGGCCCGCGGTAACCGAAATGACGTCGCGCCGCAGCGTCATGCGGATTGCCCTCTACGGAGATGTCCCGGAACGGACCCTCAAGGAGCTGGCCCACCGCGTCGAGGACGAACTCTCGTCGCTCCCGGCGGTTTCACACGTGCGGACGAGCAGCGTGCGCGACTACGAGATCTCGATCGAGGTGCCGGCAAGCCGTCTGAACGCGCTGGGCCTTACGCTGCCGGACGTGGCCGCCGCGGTCCGCAGCGGTACGCTGGAGCTGTCGGCGGGCAGCATCGACACTCCGGGCGAACAGGTCAGAATCCGGACCGCCGGCCGCAGCTACAACCAGCACGACTTCGAGGACATCATCGTGCTGGCCAGGGGCGACGGCACCACGGTTCGCCTGGGCGACATCGCCGAGGTGCGCGACGGCTTCGCCGAAGGCGGACTGGTCAGCCGCTACAACGGACAACCGGCCGCCTTCATCGAGGTCTACAGGACCGCGAACGAGCGCGTTCTGGACATCGCCGAAGCCGTCGAGCGGCAGCTGCGAGAGAGCGTGGCCCCGGGGTTGCCGCCGGGGGTGGGGGTGGATGTCTGGAGCAACGACGCGGAGCCCCTTGCGGCCCGCCTCGGCCTGATGCTCAAGAACGGATTCCTGGGACTCCTGCTGGTGCTGGGCGTGCTCACGCTGTTCCTGGACCTCAGGCTTGCGTTCTGGGTTGCCGCGGGCATCGCGGTCTCGTTCGTCGGGACCCTGGCCGTCATGGCGGTGCTCGACGTGTCCATCAACTTGACCTCCCTCTTCGCATTCATCCTGGCCGTCGGGATCGTCGTGGACGACGCGGTCGTGGTGGGCGAGAACATCGCGGCGGAGCGCGAGCGGGGACACGGCGGGCTGGCGGCGGCCATCCGGGGCGCCCGGCGCGTGCGCGCACCGGTGGTTTTTGGCGTTCTGACCACGATGGCCGCCTTCGTACCCCTCTTTTTCGTCCCCAGTTCGGTCGGAGCGATGGCCGAGGCGATCCCCGTGATCGTGATCTCGGTGTTGGCGTTCTCGCTGCTGGAATCGCTGCTGGTGCTGCCCCACCACCTCTCCGGGCTGCCGGCGGGCGGTGCTTCGGGTCCGCGCGGTCGCTCCGCTGGCGACTCCCCCGGTCCGCGCGCTCGCTCCACCGATGGCTTTCACAAGCGTGCGCAGGCCAGGGTCAACCGCGCGCTGGAGCGGTTCGTGAACGGCCCGCTGGATCGCCTTCTGCGCTTTGCGACGGCCCGGCCCGGGATCGTGCTCGCGGCCGGAGCGGGCACCCTAATCGTCGTCCTCGCGCTGGTTCCCGCCGGGATCGTCGGCGTTGCGTTTACGCCCACCGTCGAGGGCAACCTGGTGACCACGACGCTGGAGATGCCCGAAGGTACGCCACGGGCACGCACCGCCAACGTGTCCCAGCAGCTGGAGGACGCCGGACGCCGGGCGGCCGACCGATTGTCGACCGGAGGGCCCGAGGGAGCGGAACCGCTGGTGACCGGCGTTGCAGTCACTCTGGGGGGTGCACCGGCAACGCTCGGGGCGGCCATCGTGGATTCCGGTGGGGATCCGGAGTCGGTGCCCCGCGCCAACATCGCGACCGTGCAGTTCAGGCTCCTCGACGCCCAGCTCCGCACGATCGCCGCTTCGGCGTTCGAGGACGCCTGGCGGGAGGAAGCCGCGACGATCGCAGGCCACCGCAGCCTGTCCTTCAGCGCGAATCTCGTCGACCTGGGCCGGCCTGTGCATGTGGAACTCGTGCACCCGGAACCGAGTCGCCTGACCGCGGTGGCCGATACCGTCGCAGGGCTCCTGCGCGGGTGGCCGGGCGTCTTCGACGTCCGGTCGGACCAGGACCAAGGCGTTGGTGAGATTCAGCTCGACCTGAGGCCGGAGGCCCGGACGGTGGGAATCACGCTCGACGACCTTGCCCGCCAGGTCCGCGCCGCGTTCTTCGGCGAGGAGGTGGTGCGGCTGCAGCGGGGCCGGGAGGAGGTCCGGGTCTACGCACGGCTTCCCGAAAACGAACGCGACGCCATCGCCGATCTTGAGACCTACCAGCTGCGCACGGCCGAGGGAGGGGCGGTCCACCTCGGCCAGGTCGCGACGGCACGGTTCGCGAATTCGCCCATTGTGATCCGGCGCCAGGACGGCAGCCGCGTCGCAACCGTCACGGCCGACGCGCAGGGTCCCGCAACACCGGCGGCGATTCAGCGGCTGGACGCGGTCCTGGAGGAAATGTCGGCCCGGGATCCCGGCCTCGAGCACTCGTTCGCCGGCGAGCGCCAGGAGGTGGCCGAGTCGATGGGAGCTCTCGGCATCGGCTTCGCTCTCGCGCTGTTCGCGATCTACGCGCTGCTGGCGATCCCGTTCCGTTCGTACGTCCGGCCCCTGATCGTGATGGCCGCGATCCCGTTCGGCCTGGTGGGCGCGGTGCTGGGACACCTGCTGCTTGGGTTCGAGATCGCCGCCACCTCGATCTTCGGCTTTGTGGGGCTCAGCGGCGTGGTCGTCAACGACTCCATCGTCATGATCGACTTCATCGGCGAGCGGCGGCGCGCGGGCATGCCCGTCCGCGAAGCCATCATCGGCGGCGCCAAGGCGCGCTTCCGCCCGATCTTCCTGACCTCGCTGACCACCTTCCTGGGCGTCGCCCCCCTCATTCTGGAGCAGGACCTGCAGGCGCGCTTCCTGATCCCCATGGCGGCCTCACTCGGCTTCGGAATCATCGCCGCGACCGGCGTGCTGATGGTGATCGTTCCGGCGCTCGCGACGCTACAGATGGGACGGAAGGAGCGGGTGGCGCCGGCCTGAGTACGGACTGTCGCTACTCACATACTCATATACTCATATACTCACGACCGTGAGGTGGGCATCCCGACGAAAACGAGCCCGCAGTCAGTCCTCAAGCGTGAGTGAACAGTGCGCAGTGTATAACGTCGTGCGGCTCTTAGTACAGGATACGACCTAAACTAAACCAACAGCACGACGGGTTGCGATGGGGCCCTCCACACCGATGCACCCGGCTGGTTCCCCGGCTGGAATCCCCCCACCGTTTCCGCTATCGTTGCAACTACAACGGCCTCCGCCATTTACCGGCGGTGAGCCGACAGTCAAGGCGATTTGTGGCATATTGCGGCCAGCGAACAGCTAAAAAGCCACGCCCGCCGGGAGGACCACAGGCCCGCTGGACAGGGGTCGGTCCTTCCGCACGGGCGGACTGGCGGGAAGTGCGGGACACCAGGTGACCAGACCCCCCATCGAGCAGCTCCTCGCCGACCGCATCCTGGTGCTCGACGGCGCGATGGGTACCATGATCCAGCGCCACGACCTCGGCGAGGACGACTTTCGCGGCGACCTCTTCCGCGCGCACCCCCATCCGCTGCTCGGCAACAACGACCTCCTCAGCCTGACGCGCCCCGACATCATCGGCGGGATCCACCGCGCCTACCTCGAGGCGGGCGCGGACATCATCGAGACGAACACCTTCTCCTCGACGCGGGTGCCGATGTCGGATTACGGCGTAGAGGACGCGGTCGGCGACATCAATCGCGCGTCGGCCCGAATCGCGCGCGCAGCCGCCGACGAATTCACGGCACGCACCCCCGACCGCCCCCGCTACGTGGCCGGGATCCTCGGCCCGATGAACCGCACGGCATCGATCTCGTCCGACGTGAACGACCCCGGCGCCCGCCAGGTCACCTTCGAGCAACTGCGCGCGGCGTACGCCGAACAGGCCCGCGCGCTAATCGAAGGCGGCGCGGACATTCTCATGGTCGAGACCATCTTCGACACCCTGAACGCCAAGGCGGCCGTCTTCGCGATCCTGGAGGTGTTCGACGCACTCGGCAGCCGCCTCCCGCTCATGATCTCCGGCACCATCACCGACCAGAGCGGCCGCACGCTCACCGGCCAGACCCCCGAGGCCTTCTACAACTCGCTCCGTCACGCGTCCCCGGTCGCCTTCGGCCTGAACTGCGCCCTCGGCCCCGACCAGCTGCGCCCCTACCTGCAGGAGCTGTCCACGGTCAGCGAGTACCCGGTCAGCTGCCACCCCAACGCCGGCCTGCCCAACGAGTTCGGCGGCTACGACCTGACCCCCGAGGACATAGCCGCCACCATGGGCGACTTCGCGCGCTCCGGCTTCCTCAACCTCGTGGGCGGGTGCTGCGGGACCACGGAGGAGCACATCGCGGCGATCGCGGCCGCCGTCGAGGGCGTCGAGCCCCGCCGCGTGCCCGAGCCCCCCGTCCGCACCCGTCTCTCCGGCCTGGAGCCCCTCACCATCGGGCCCGAGTCGCTCTTCGTGAACGTGGGCGAGCGCACCAACGTCACGGGGTCGCAGCGCTTCGCGCGCCTCATCCTGGACGACGACTACGAGGCCGCGCTCGAGGTCGCGCTGCAGCAGGTCCGCAACGGCGCGCAGATCATCGACGTCAACATGGACGAGGGGATGCTGGACTCGGAGGCGGCGATGGTGCGCTTCCTAAACCTGCTCGCGGCCGAGCCCGAGATCGCGCGCGTCCCGTTCATGATCGACTCGTCGCGCTGGGAGGTGATCGAGGCCGGGCTGCGGTGCGTGCAGGGCAAGGCGGTGGTCAACTCGATCAGCCTCAAGGACGGCGAGGACGCCTTCCGCGAGCAGGCGCGCCTGATCCGGCGCTACGGCGCGGCCGTCATCATCATGGCCTTCGACGAGGAGGGCCAGGCCGACACCGCCGAACGCAAGGTGGAGATCTCGCGGCGCGCGTACGACATCCTGGTGCAGGAGGAGGGGTTCCCGCCCGAGGACGTCATCTTCGACCCCAACATCTTCGCCGTGGCCACCGGGATCGCCGAGCACGACGAGTACGCGGTGGCGTACTTCGACGCGGTCGCGCGCATCAAGGAGGCGCTGCCTCACGCGCTGGTGAGCGGCGGGGTCAGCAACGTGTCGTTCTCGTTCCGGGGCAGCCACGGCGTGCGCGAGGCGATGCACTCCGCGTTCCTGTACCACGCGGGGCGCGCCGGGATGGACATGGGGATCGTCAACGCCGGCGCGATCACGGTCTATGACGAGATCCCCGACGAACTGCTCACCGCGGTCGAGGACGTGCTCTTCAACCGCGACGCCGGGGCCACCGAGCGCCTGACCGAGCTCGCCGGCAGATACCGGGGGAGCGCGGCGGGCGACGTCGAGGACCTGTCCTGGCGCGACGCACCCGCCGGACAGCGCCTGCAGCACGCGCTCGTGCACGGAATCACGGACTTCATCGAGGAGGACACCGAGGAGGCGCGCGCCGGGGCAAAGCGGGCGCTGCACGTGATCGAGGGGCCGCTGATGGCCGGAATGAACACCGTCGGCGACCTCTTCGGCGACGGCAGGATGTTCCTGCCGCAGGTGGTCAAGAGCGCCCGCGTGATGAAGCGCGCGGTGGCGTACCTGGTGCCGTTCCTGGAGCGCGAGAAGGGGTTGGGGGAGGCGGAGGGGGCGGAGGACGGAGATGGCGCGTCGGGCGACAGCGAGGCCGGGGCCGCCCGCGAGTCCGGCCCCCGATCCGCCGGCCGCATCGTCATGGCGACCGTCAAGGGCGACGTGCACGACATCGGCAAGAACATCGTCGGCGTCGTGCTCCAGTGTAACAACTACGAAGTGTTCGATCTGGGCGTGATGGCCCCCGCCGAAAACATCCTGGAGAAGGCCCGCGAGGTGGACGCCGACCTGATCGGGCTTTCCGGGCTGATCACGCCGAGCCTCGACCAGATGGTGCACGTCGCCAACGAGATGGAGCGCACGGGCATGACCCAGCCGCTCCTGATCGGCGGCGCCACGACCTCGCGCGTCCACACCGCCGTCAAGATCGAGCCGCGCTATTCCGGCGCCACCGTCCACGTGCTGGATGCGTCCCGCTGCGTCACGGTGGCCGGCAAGCTGCTCGACCGTGGCAGCCGGGCGGCGTACACGGCCGCGATCCGAGAGGAGTACGAGGGCATTCGCAGGCGGCGGGCCGGGCCGGGCAAGCGCGCGCCGCTGCTGACGATCGAGGTCGCGCGCGCCAACCGTCTGCAGCTCGACTGGGGCCGCCATGCGCCGGTGCGGCCGACGTTCACGGGAACGCGAACCTTCCCTCGCGACGGGGCCGAAGGGGTGGCGTCCGGGCATGGCGCGTCGGCGTCGCCGAGATCTGCGCTCTCGTCCCACTCCTACGACCTCGACGAACTGATCTCGCGGATCGACTGGACGCCCTTCTTCCGGGCGTGGGACCTGAAGGGCAAGTTCCCGGCCATCCTCTCGGACCCGGAGGTGGGCGAGCAGGCGACGAGCGTGTACGAGGACGCGCGCGCGCTGCTCGGGCGGATCCGGCGCGAACGGCTGCTGGCGGCGAGGGCTGTCGTCGGCCTCTGGCATGCCAATGCGGTGGGCGATGACATAGCTGTCTGGGACAGCGAATCGCGCGACACCCCGCTCGCAACCTTCCACTGTCTGCGGCAGCAGTTCGCCAAGCGCGACGGCCGCGCCAGCCTCTGCCTGGCCGATTTCGTGGCCCCCGAGTGCTCCGGCGTGGCCGACTACGTGGGCGCGTTCGTGGTGACCGCCGGTGAGGGTGTGGCCGAACTGTGCGCCGAATTCGAGGCCGCGGGCGACGACTACCAGAGCATCCTCACTAAGGCGCTGGCCGACCGGCTCGCGGAAGCCTTCGCCGAGCGCATGCACGAACGCGTGCGCCGCGAGTTCTGGGGCTACGCGCCGGACGAGTCGTTCACGAACAGCCAGCTCATCGCCGAGGAATACGCCGGCATCCGGCCTGCCCCGGGCTATCCCGCCTCGCCCGACCACTCCGAAAAGCGGACGCTCTTCCGCCTGCTGGACGCCGACCGGATCGGCGTGTCGCTGACCGAAACCTGCGCGATGATGCCCGCCGCGTCGGTCTCGGGCCTCTACATCGGACACCCCGGGAGCTTCTATTTCGGGGTGGGCCGGATCGCCGGGGACCAGTTGAACGACTACGCAAAGCGTAAGGGAATAAGTGTGGACCGGGCCACGCAATGGCTGAATCCGAACCTGACGGCGGAGACCCCACGTGGCTGACCTGCGGGAGATGCTCGCCGGCGAGCGCGTTCACGTGATGGACGGCGCGATGGGCACGATGATCTACACCCGCGGCGTCTTCCTGAACGTCTGCTACGACGAGCTGAACGACACGCACCCCGACCTGGTCGAGGGCGTGCACGAGCAGTACATCCGGGCCGGCGCCGAGATCATCGAGACGAATACGTTCGGCGCGAACCCGGTCAAGCTGTCCTCGCACGGGCTGGACGAGCGGACCGAAGAGCTCAACGCGCTGGCCGCCGGGATCGCCGTGCGGACAGCGTCGGGGCGCGCCGCGGTGGCAGGCGCCATCGGACCGCTGGGTGTCCGGCTCGAGCCGCTGGGCCCGACCTCGCTGGAAGAGGCGCGCGACTACTTCGGACGGCAGGTGGACGGGCTTCTGGCGGGCGGCGTCGACGGCTTCGTGCTTGAGACGTTTGCCGACCTGGTCGAGCTCCGGCAGGCGTTCCGCGCGGTGCGGGCGCGCTGCGATCTGCCCGTGATCGCACAGGTGACGGTGGGCGAGGACGGCGTCACCGAATACGGCACGACGGCCGGACAGGCGGCGCGCGCGGCCGAGGCGTGGGGCGCCGATGCGGTGGGGCTGAACTGCTCGGTGGGGCCCGCGGTCATCCTGGAGGGCCTGGAACGGATGGCCGAGGTCACCCGGCTGCCGCTCGCGGCGGTCCCCAACGCGGGGCTGCCTCGCGCCGTCGGCGACCGGAAGATCTACGTCAGCGAGCCCGGGTACATGGCGCAGTACGCCCGGCGCGCCATCGAGGCAGGCGCGCGGCTCGTGGGCGGCTGCTGCGGCACGACCCCCGAACACATCCGCAGCATCGCCGACGCGGTGGGGGCGATCCAGCCGCAGCGCACCTCGGTCCGGGTGGTCCGCTCGGTGGGCGAGCCAGCTGCGCGCAAGTCCCCTCCCCCGCTGGCGTCGCGCTCGGAACTCGGCCGGCTTCTGGCACGGGGTGACTTCGTGACCATGGTCAGGGTTCTTCCGCCCCGGGGATGGGACACGTCGCGGATGCTCGACGACTGCCGCGCGCTGGCCGAGGCCGGAGCCGACGTGATCGGTATCCACGAGGATCGCCGCACCGCCCGCCTGAGCGTGCTCGCGCTGGCCGGCCTGATCGGGACTTCGTGCACGGCCGAGCCGCTGGCGCACTACACCTGCCGCGACCGCACGCTCTTCGGCATGATCAGCGACCTCCTGGGCGCGGCGGCATCCGGCGTGCGCAACGTGCTTCTCCTGACCGGCGACCCGCCCGGCGCCGCCCCCTACCCCGACTACAGGTCCGTGGTCGACGTGGACTCGATCGGCCTCACCAACGTGGTCACCGCGATGAACCGCGGGGTCGATCCGTCGGGCAACGACATCGGCCCGCCTCCCGGGTTCGTCGTGGGCGTGGCGCTCCGCCAGGGCACCCGCGATCCCGCGCGCGAACTGGGCCGCTTCCGCTGGAAGGTCGACGCCGGCGCGCACTTTGCCGTGACGCAGCCGGTCTTCGACGCCGAGCACCTGCTCGAGTTCCTGGCGGGGATCGGGGACGGCGGCCGTGGCCCCGGGGACGGCGGCGGTGGGCCCGGGGACGGAGGCGGTGGCCCTGGGATCCCGGTGGTGGCCGCGATCCAGCCGCTCGGCTCGCTCCGCCACGCCGAGTTCCTCAAGCACGAGGTGCCGGGCGTGGTCCTGCCGGACAGGGTGGTGGAGCGGATGCGGCGGGCGGACGGGCGAGGCGCGGAGCATGCCGCCGCGGAGGGAATCGCGATCGCGCGAGAGACGGTGGCGGCGCTGGCGGGGAAGGTCGCGGGAGTGGAGGTCGCCGCGCACCGGGGGCCGGGGGTGGCGGCGGCGGTGGGGGTGTTGGAGGGGGTGGGTGGCGATTGACACCCCGCCGGACACTACTAACAATATAGTTGTCCGATTCGCTCCGTCCCTCGCCAGCCTGGGGCCAATGTCCCTGACAGGAACCAAAATGCGTCCGAGACTCGCCTTCGCTCTCGCTTGTCTGGCCACTTCCATGCTCGGATGCTGGCAACAGTCGAGTGATGCGCCATCCGGCGAAGAGTTGGTCACCACGCTGGAGCCCGTCGCGTCGTCCCCGGCGCCGCTGAGCTACAACGACGACATTGCGCTCGTCACCGAAGATCTCGCCTGTGTCATCAACTCCTTCGAGTTCCAGGTCCACTGCGGCGAGCGCTCAGGCGCAATCGTGGGCGTGTTTGGCCGTGAGGGAGACGGGCCGGGGGAATTCCGGACGCTGGCGGGCGTGGAACGTGGCCCGGATGGAGCTCTCGCAGTCGTCGACCTGAGGCTCGACCGGCTCACTTTCTTCTCCACCGACGGAACCTACGAGTCCACCGTATCGATGCCAGGCGCTTTTTCTCCCGACGGGCTTTGGGGAACACGGGTTTTCGGAACCGACCACTTCAAGAACATGGATTTCTCGGAACTCTCGACCGAGTCGCCCGAGGACATGTTGAGACCCGCCCATATGGAGATCGACCTCGAATCCGGGGAAGTCGTGTGGGAACGGTCCGGCATCACGGAAGCAGCCGAAATCGAGTGCGGTCCGATCATTCTCGGCAGGCCCGATCCCCGTGGCGGCTACGTCTTTCGTGCGTGCCAGGAACTCCTGGTCTTCTTCGAACACCGGGATGACACCACGGCCACGGTCGTCCCGTCGCCTACCTATGTCGAGGAACTGCCCAACCAGAGGGATGTGGACGATTACCTGGAGGGGTTGGCGCGGCTGTCGGGAACGATGGCGCAAGCGGCCGGAGGCGTTGCGGTGGCGCGGTCGGCCATGGAGCCATACGCGGCAGGATATCGCGAAGACCCCAAGATGTGGTTCCTCAGGGGTATCCCCTTCGATTTCGATAGCGAGGGCCGCCTGTGGGTCGCCACCACGCGCGACCGCGACCTCTACTCGTACCTTGACGTATGGGTCGGCACCGCGTACGCCGGGACAGTCAGGATTCGGGACCGTCTCCTGGGCTACGACCTCTTCGGTGCGACGTTCGCCGCTCTGGTTGAACGGGCACCCGGACCGGACGGGATCGCCGAGCGGGCCATCGACTGGTACGACATCTCGGGACTCGGGATCGGCTCCTGAAAAGTCCCATCGGGCCACGAGTGGAGGTTTCGGTTCGGCAGCAGGCCGCTCGCCGGACCACTACATGATCGCATCCACGTGCACATGAAACCGGTACCGGGGATCCGGGCCGTTCAGCGCCCGCGCGAGATCCACCCGCAG
>JAPPBA010000017.1 GCA_026705295.1 Candidatus Palauibacter australiensis | reverse complement strand
TACCATTATTCGATACCATAAACTTGTGAAGCGCAAGCATCGAAGAACACAAAGAGTGCCGTGGCGAGCATTCGAAATTGGCTGAGGGAGAACGGAGTGGAGCCGTGAAGAACACGATGGAGATCGGCGGCTACCGGGCCGTCATCCAGTTCGACCCCGACATCGAGATGTTCCGGGGCGAGTTCGTCGGCCTGAATGGGGGTGCGGACTTCTACGCCCGGGACGTTTCGGGTCTCCGGAGGGAGGGCGCGACATCGCTCAGAGTGTTTCTGGAGATGTGCGAGGAGGACGGCGTCGAGCCGGGACGCCGGTACTCGGGGAGGTTCAACCTGCGCATCCCGTCAGAGCTACACGCGAACGTCGCCGCCGCGGCGGCCGCCGAAGGGAAGAGCCTGAATCAATGGATCGCCGACACGCTCGGCGACCGCGTGGCACCCGCGACGGCATGACGGCCGATCACGCAGACGGCGACGTGGCCGCGCCTGCATCGGCCTTCGAGACGTTCCCGCGGGAACGTCCGTAGGGTCGCTCAGGGGGACTCGCTCTCTTAGTCGCCCGCGCCCGCGGCCAGGAGCTTGCGGTGCATGCCGCGCACGTTGAGTTCGCGCCAGTCGTCGTAGCGGTCCCAGTGGCTGTAGTCCTCCATGAGGACGGTCTCGGCGGTCTCGTCCTCGCTCAGCCCCGCCTCGACGGCGGTCCGCACGGCCGCGTCCAGGTCCCGGTAGTAGGTGAGTTGTCGCTCGACCGCGGCCCGGTCGCCCGGCGGACCGTGCCCGAACACGATCGTCTCGAACGGAATATCGAGCAGACCCTCGATCGCGTCGAACTGGTCGGGGAAGTGGAAGCCGGCGAGGTCCTGGTACCCGAACCGGTCGCGCGCCACGAAGTCCACCGCAAAGGCGAGGCTGTGCGCCGGCAGGAAGCCCACGGCGATGTCGTCGCCGTTGCTGCGGCCCAGGTAGTGGAGTTCGATCTCGCCGTCCGCGAGCGTCATCGTCTCGTCGAAGGTGTCCGTGGGCGGGGGGAGGTCGGGGTTCGCGGCCTCCCTGAGCGGCGCCTCCGCGTTCCGGTGCGCGTAGATGGGGACGTCGGCCTCGAACGCCTCGCGCAGCACCTCGGCGCCCGTCGAGTGGTCCGCATGGTGGTGGCTGTAGACGATGGCCGCGAGTTCGACTCCCGGCGCGACCCGGCGAATCTCCTCCGCGTAGGTGGCGGCCGCCTCGACGGAGATCGGATCGAAGGCGAAGCCCCCCTCCGAGGTCACGACGAACAGGCCGTTGTGTCCGCCCCAGCGGAACTGGTAGACGCCTTCGGCGACCTCGGTCGTCTCGAACTGCGACGGCGCGTCGGCGGCCGCGGCCTCAGCGCCCCCCGCGGGTTCGTCGTACGCCGCCTCTCCTCCTCCGCAGGCGACCCACGAAAGCGAAGCGGCGAGCGCGACGAGCGAGAGCAGGGGGATCCGAGCGATCAGGGGGATCGACGGGCCGGAGACCAGGCCGGAAGAGCGCTTGCGAATCATATCTACTACCTCCATAGTAGCTGGCGCGGAATCGCCCGGTTGAGATGGGGCCGGGCGCCGCGCCCACACTCGAACAAACCTAAGCCGCGGCGGAGGGCTGCCAAGATGCCGCAGGGGGCTGCCAGGATGAGGCGAATGTCACGACGGAACGCCAGCCGTGGACCGCAGTTCGCGTCGGCGGTCGCGACAGGGTTGGCCGCCGGGTGGATGGCGGTGCTCGCGGCCGGGTGGATGGCGGCGCTCGGGGGCGCCGGCCTGCACGCCCAGGAGATGGTCGACCTTCCCGGCGAGGATCGTGCCGTCTCGCCGGACCTCGAGCTGGTGTACGCGATCGGATCCGCCGCCGCGGCGGCCCAGTGGCAGGAGTTCACGTCCATCTCGGGCGTCGCCTTCGACGGCGCGAGCAACCTCTACCTCCTGGACGGGACCCGGATGGAGTCCAGCGCGCGCGTCGTCGTGGTGGATGCGGCGGGACGTTTCGTGCGCGAGTTCGGCCGCGCCGGCGACGGCCCGGGCGAGTTCCGGGCGGCGACGCAACTCGTAGTGTGGGAGGACGGGCAAGTCCTGGTCGAGGACATGCTGCACGCGGGATACCACGTGTTCAGTCCTGGCGGCGAGTTCGAGCGCATGGTGAGAGAGGGCGGTGGGGGAATGGGGTTCGCCATGGCGCGCCGCCCGAACCTCCGACCCGAGCGGACGGGCGCTCGCACGCTGATCGGCCGCAGCGGACGCACGATCCAGCGCGTCGACATGTCCCAGGAGGACGTCGAGGATCACGTGCTCGCGGAGGCCTGGGCGCCGGTCGAGGACGATGGCCCGCGGAGCGGCGACCTCGAAGACATGATCGACGAGGAATGGGGGTTCGAACCGGACCTCCTGTTCGACGCACTGCCCGCGGGCGGGGTCGCGTTCTCGGACTCGTCGGCCTGGGCCGTCAAGCTCACCGATCCGTCGGGCGCAATCTCGCGCATCCTGCGCCGGCCGATCCGGCCGCTGGCCGTGACGGAGGAGATGGAACGGGAGGAGCGCGAACGGCAACTCGAGGCCGAGAGCAACCGCACGATCACGCAGCGCGGGAGCGCACCGCCCGCCGCGGTCCGCGAGATGATCGACAACATGAGGTCGCTGCAGCGGGAGGCCCTCGAGAACATGCGGTTCTTCCCGGAAGTGCCGGTCATCGTAGCCCTGCGCGCGACCTGGGACGGCGCGCTGTGGGTCCAGCGGAGCACGGAGCCCGGCTCGGACGAACCGGGCCCCATCGACGTGATCGCGCCGGACGGGCGGAGCAGCTAGGGCCTGAATCACGACAGGGAATCGTCTAACTACTTACGGGGCTGCACGATCTGCGTTCCCCGCCGTTGGGCTGGACCCTGCTGGACCGTACCCCGAAAGCTGGAGAAACGGACATGAATGGCGGGATTCCCGCGTCTGCTCCGTGAGGCTGCCGCTAGCGTCTTGAGGTGTGGGTGGCGGGGCGTAACTGGCACCGCGCTCTGAGGACTTTCGATCCGTACTGGCGGGCGGCAGGCCGAGGGGACGGACCGCGGAAGCGGAGGCGACGGATCCCCGTCGCCCCCGCTTGCCCGCAGGTCGAGGAGGATATCCTATTCTTCCTCGCAATGCGCGTGATAGGTATCGCCCTCCTTGTGCAACTCACACTCCTCGCCGTTGTCTAAGTGGTCCTTGACGCACTTCATGAACTTCCGACCGGAGCCCTCACAATCGGGCTCAGGGCCCTCGGCCGCCAGCATGGCCCAGGCCTCGACGATGTCTGGACGGTGGATCCAACCGATGTAGCCGTCACCCAAGGGGAAGGCTTCAACGTTTAGCTCGGCGGCCAGATCACCCTTCTTGGTGATGACCACCTCATCGCCGTCGGTCTGATCGAGGATCTCCATGAGGCCGGGGAGAATCGGCTCGTCGACGGTCTCGACCGGGGAGGACGCATGGTCGCACGCGCCCGGAGCCAAGGTCAACAAGCCGATGGCGATACACTTCGGGAGAATCTTCATTTCGCTCATCCTTCTGGTTCGGAGCTTACACAGACGGGTAATCGCGGGTCGATTCCCCGATCAACGAACGCAGTTTGGCCAGTGCCGTCGCCGCCATCTACGGGGAAACCCCCGTCACTGAGCGCGGGATTGCCCCTCATGTTGAGAGGAAGACACCGACGAGCATCCCCTGAGACGGTGCGCCGCTGGAGTCGAATCGAGGCTGTTTTGCGAGCCGGAGGCGATGCCGAGTGCGTGCATTGTCCACTCAGCCGTTGCCACGCCCGGTTCCGACACGAGGGGGATCTCCCCCCATGGCAGACCCGTGATTCACCCGTCAAGAGTCACGGGTTTTCCCTCTCGCAGCGAACGGCTCGTTTTGCGATCATGGAAGTCTGGAGTCATCCATTCACCCCTCGGTCGATCATGTTCACTGGAGGCGAGCATCGTGAAGCAACTCCGCAGGTTGGGCTCCGACCGGGCTGAGGCCGATCGGATTGATCTGTTGACGGCCATGACCTGTGTTGACATAGGCGGGACTTGCACATCTCCTGAGTGAAGGTGGGCCGATGGCGGATCGGCTTCGCGGCTGCGACCGGTCGATTTGCCCGAGAACTGGGACGGATTCGGGAATGCTCGATGACAGGGACTACACCGCCGTCTTCGACGCGTCGCCGGACGCGATTCTCGTCGTGGATTCAGCGGGCATGATTCGGGGCCTCAACCGGCAAGCCGTGGCGATGTTCGGTTGGAGTCGTAAGGACTTGCAGGGCATGGAAATCGAGCGGCTGGTTCCCGCCGCTAGCCGTGGTCGGCACCGGCGGCATCGTCGCCGCTACGGCGAGGCACCGCATCCCCGTCCAATGGGCGAGGGACTGGAACTCGAAGCCTTGCGCAAGGACGGCACGGCGATTCCGGTCGAGATCAGCTTGAGTCCATCGCAACTGCGGCCGGATCGTGACCACGTAATCTGCGTGGTCCGTGACGCTTCCGCTTGGAGACGAATGCGGGGTCCGTTGGGCATGATGGTCGCGGCGGCCGAAGAGGAGCGGAAGCATCTTTCGCGCGAACTGCACGACGAGTTCCTCCAGAACCTCGTGGCCCTGAAGATCCGGGTGAAGCTCTTGGCCGACGAGAGGGACGACGGTGAGAGGGAGCGTGCGCGAGTGCGGATCGCGGAGGACATTGGAGACACGATCCTCGGGGTGAAGCAGATGATTCGGGGGCTGCGGTCCCCGAAACTTGAACGGCAGGGGCTTGTTACAGCACTCGCCACCCTGTTTAGCGATACCCGAGAGGTTTACGGCGTCACGATCCACGCCAGCGTCAACCTCGACTGGGTGGCCGACGAATTGGATCCCGCGACCATCTTGGCCCTGTACCGGATCGTGCAGGAGGCCGTGACCAATGCAGCGACGCACGCAAGGGTGAGGGAGGCTGCCGTGACGCTCAGATCGGTGGACCGCATGATCATCGCGGAGATCCGAGACGAAGGTTGCGGGTTCGAGTTGCCGGGTCCTGGAGCCGCACTTGACGATGACCACCTCGGCCTCACCGGGATGCGCGAGCGGGCGGAGTCCGTCGGGGGCAGCCTCACTGTACAGGCGTCGCCGGGGGAGGGCACCACGGTTCGGGCTGCCGTGCCGATGGTGCGCCTGGACGACGAACGATCATGAGGGTGCTGCTTGTAGACGACCACACGGTGGTGCGCGCGGGTCTAAGGGCATTGCTCGAAACAACCGGCCGGATCGATATGGTGGGCGAAGCTTCGTCCGGGGAGGAGGCCGTGACGAAGGCGCGGGCAATGGAGCCGGACGTTGTGGTCATGGATCTGGCGATGCCGGGAATGGACGGCATCGAAGCGACCCGGCGTATCGCCGAGCTCGGCCTTGAAACGAAGATCCTGGTTCTCACGATCCACTGCGAAGACGAGTTCCTCTTGCCCGCCCTCGAAGCGGGAGCAGCAGGCTTCCTGAACAAGTCGGCCGCCGATGTCGATCTCATCGGAGCCATCGAGGCCGTGGCGCGCGGCCACTCGTACCTGCCCCAGCGAGCGTCAGCACTTATCGCGCGTCAGCAGAAGCAAAGCTCCGAGGGCGGCGGCCCGGGACCGGAGGTGCTTTCGACCCGGGAGCGCACGGTGATCGAACTATGCGCGCAGGGGTATTCGGCTCCGGAATCGGCGGACGCGATGCGCATCAGGACTAAGACCGTCGAGGGCTACATCGCCCGGGCCAAGTCGAAGCTGGGCCTCAAGAACCGGCGCGACATCATCCGTTTCGCCCTCGATCACGGCCTCTTGGGGACCGAACGGAAGCGGTAGAGCAGGAGTCCGTTTATGTCCTCGGAGGCCCCGGACGGCAGGAGGCTGCCGGAGAATGTCACCGAAGCCCCTGCGCTGCCACTTACGGCCACACCGGAGTGTGAAATCGACGTGGAGGGTCGATTCACAATTCCGGCCTCCGGCGATTCACACGGGTCCTCCCGCTTATCCGGTGGCGCGGCAACATCTTGCGGCTCCACCGGTCGGTCGCCCGTGGCACACTGGGCGCGAAGGCGGGGCTGGGAGCGACCCGCCTCGCCGAAGGCTCGGTACGGGCTCGGGGCGAGGTGGAAACTCACACCTCGCCCCCCGCCCTCCACGGGTCGCTCCCGCACCATCAGTCCCTGCGGGAAGGCCCGTCGAGCGCCGCTTCCGAGGCGCTGGACTACATACTTGCCGTCCCCACAGCGGCCCGAGCGGCAGGCGGCTTCGTCCCGGCCCGACTCGCCGGACAACCCCTCCGGTCCAACACGACAGAGCGTTCCATTCGCTCCTGCACTACGTTGAACCCGACGTTTCGGTTTCGCACCCGAGCCGCCGTCTCGGCCTCGACGGGCCGGTTCATTCTCAACCGGGGGATCCGGCCATCGCGATGAGGAAGCTGTTGTTGCTGGGTCTGGCGCTCCTGCCCGCGCAGGTCGAGGCGCAGGAGAGGCCCGGACGAATGATGCTCGAAGCGGGGCTCGTCGGCGGCAGCGGCGACGCCTGCCCCGGACGCTATGTCGGCATCAAGGGACGGCTCGCCGGGCCGGTGTCCCTGTACGGCATGGTCGAGACCTACCGCTGTGCCGATTTCGCGGGCTCCGCCAACCGCATCGGAACGTCCGTCCGGCTCGGACGCGACCGCTGGTTCGTTCGCCCGGCGCTGCGGGCGGGCATCGAGTACGACGGCGGAGACGTTTCCCCGACCGCCGGGGCGAGCCTGACGTTCGGACGGCGCTACGGCGCGCGCTTCATCCTCCACCTCGGGGAGGCCTCCGGCGGCACCCTGACGCTCTTCCAGATGGGCGGTTACATCTCGTGCTGAGCGCGAGACGACATGGCCGATGGCGGCCTCGGCTCTCAAGCCGGATCCATCGGTCGGAGCGACGCGCCGTTGGCCTTCCCGCACGGGATCGTTGGTCACGGGAGCGACCCCAGGCAAGGGTAGGATGGCCGTGCACATCCCAACCGCTGCCGTGGCGTGTGAGGCATGCCGAACACGTGGGTCGCTCCCGTCAACGGGCGCAAGCGCCCGCGCGTCACCGCCGACCCTGCGGCTGCGACACAAACGTAACTGTACCAGCAACTTCTGCATCGGTGACGTGTCACATCCGAGCGTGTTTCTCGTGCACAAAGACCCCGATTTCACTGTGCACCCATGGATCGGCAACGGGCCGCGTCCACGGACGGTCAAATCCCGCCCTCGGAGAAGCGGATCGAACGCCATACCGAATGGCCGTCGATCGTCCCTGACGGACGCATGGATCCGAGCAATTCCTTCATCTCGGCGATCCGCCGGAGGCAGGCCTGGAAGCCGCCCATTGCCTCGACCGCCGCGTCGTCCATGCCAAGGATGGCATTCTCGATGCGCGTGATCTCGTACCGGGCCGCAACGGCGGTTCCGGGCGAGTGGACGGGACGCGCGTCCGCGTCCGCA
>JAPPBA010000016.1 GCA_026705295.1 Candidatus Palauibacter australiensis | reverse complement strand
CGGGTCGACTACACCTTCACCGACATCTCGGCGGGCTTCTTCTCGCAGGCCGAAGGGCGCCTGGCGGCGACCGGCGCGCCGATCGAGTACAGGCGCCTGGACATCGAGGCGGATCCGGCGGCACAGGGCTTCAATGCTCACGCCTACGACCTGGTCATCGCCGCGAACGTGCTGCACACGACCCGGAACCTGGGCGATACGCTGTCGCACTGCCGCGACCTGCTCGCCCCGTCGGGTCAGTTGGTCGCCCTCGAAGGTCTCCGACACCGGACCTGGCAGGACCTGACGTTCGGGCTCCTGGATGGATGGTGGCGCTTCGCCGACATCTACCGGACCGAGCATGCCTTCGCCGGGCCGGACGAGTGGCGCCGGGCGCTGGACGACGCTGGCTTTTCCGATGTGGAGTTTCTGGGAACCCGCGACCCGGACCGCGACGAACACCTCGGTTCGAGCGTCATCCTCGCCCGAGGCCCGGCCGATGTCGTCCCCGCCAGCGGCGCCTGGGTCGTCGCGGCGGATGCCGCCGGCACTGCGGAGCAGCTCGCCGCCGAGCTGGCCTCCCGCAACCAGACGGTCCTTCTGGTTTGCGCGGAAGGCGACTCCGGCGCTCCCATGCCCGGAGTCTCCGGTGTCACGACGGCCGCCATCGAACCCTCGGACCGCGAAGCCTGGCGAGCCCTGCTGGCGGGCTTCCCCGAGGAACCGCCTCTAAGGGGCATCGCGCACTTCATGGCCCTGGATGGACACGGAGCGTCGGCGACGACGGAGGAGATGGAGGCGGACGTGACCCACGCCGCGTCCACGGCGCTGGCTCTCGCGCAAGGCGCTATCGACGCCGGCGTCGTCCCGACGGGGGGCGTCTGGTTCGTGACGCGCGGCGCGCAGGTCCTTGAGCAGGACCTCCTGGGAAGGAGATCCGGCGAACTTGCCGGCGCCGCACTCTGGGGCTTCGGAAAGGCGATGTCCTGGGAAGCGTCTCACCTTCAGCCGAGGTTGATCGATCTGGACCCCTCCCCGGAGACGCCGACGGCGCCAGACCTGGTCCGGGAACTCCTGTTCGCCGACTCCGAAACGCTCATCGCCCTCCGGGGCGGCGTCCGTCGGGCCGCGCGCCTGATTCGGCCCGGCGCCGACGATCCGCGTCTCGCTCTCCCGGAGGACCCCAACTGGGTCGTCGGCCCCGAGGATCCGGAGGCCGGCCTGGCCACTCTCCGGGCAAAGCCCCGAGCCCGACCCGATATCGAGCCCGGAGAGGTCCGGGTCGCCGTCGAAACGATGGGCCTCAACTTCGTTGACGCGCTGATGAGCATTGGCGCGGTCTCCACCGGCGGCGAGATCGGCCGCGAACTGGTGGGCCGCGTCCTGGAGACCGGCGAGGAGGTCGAAGGCCTCGCGACCGGCGACCTCGTGACCGGGATGGGATTCGGTTCGTTCACCCCGGAGATGGTCACCAATGGGGCGCTGCTGGCCCCTGCTCCCGCCGGTCTTTCCGCGACCGCCCTCGCAACCGTGCCCATCTGCTTCGTCACCGCCGACCTTGCGTTCCGGACGGCGGGCCTCAAGGCCGGAGAACGCGTGCTGATCCACGCCGGGGCCGGCGGCGTCGGCCTTGCCGCGATTCAACTGGCTCAGGCGGCCGGCGCCGAGGTTTTCGCGACCGCCAGCGCTGCCAAGCAGCCATTCCTCCGCTCCCTCGGCGTGGCCCGCGTGTTCGACAGCCGGCAGACGGCGTTCGGCGACGAAATCCTGCGGGCGACGAACGGAGAGGGCGTTCACGTCCTATTGAACAGCCTGACCAGCGAGGGCTTCATCGAAGCAAGCCTGTCCTGTCTGGGCTCCGGCGGCCGCTTCGTCGAGATCGGGAAGCGGGGCATCTGGGGCGAACAGGAGATGTCGACGTCGCGTCCCGATGTCGCGTACACCGTCCTCGACGTGGATGAGCTGAAACGGACCGATCCGGCGCGCGCGGGCGCTTCCCTCTCCCGGATTTTGGATCGCCTCGCAGCCGGCGAGCTGTCCCCTCTGCCGCACACGGTCTGGCCGCTCTGCGAAATCGAATCGGCGATGGACGCCATGCGGAGCGCCCGGCACACCGGCAAGAACGTCCTGCGGATGCCGCCGCTCGCCGGAGGTGGTCTCCGGCCGGACCGCACGTACCTCGTCACCGGCGGCCTG
>JAPPBA010000015.1 GCA_026705295.1 Candidatus Palauibacter australiensis | reverse complement strand
GGCGCGCCCCGGCCGAGCCGGCGGCGGCGCGCCGCGCGCCATGGTGGGCCTCTCATTGGCGCTCGCCGCCCTGGCCGGGCTGCTGGCGGGGCTGCCGAGCGGCACGGCGGCGCGAGGGGCCTGCGTCGCCATGTTGGAGGTCGGCGCGCCGGTCGCGGCCGTCGGAACGCTCGCCGACGCGGTGCCGGAGCGGCAGACGGGCCGGGGAGGCGGCCCGGTCCGGGTGTCGATCCGCGACGTCCGCATCGCCTCGGGGGGGCGGATCTGCCGCCTGGGCGCGGTGCGGGCCTTCGTGCGGCCCGGAGCGGGGCGGGAGGCGGGCGCGGCGGTGCTTGCCCGGGGCACATGGCGCACGGCGGGCGGGACGGACCCGGACGCCGGACGGACGCGGCTGCCCCGTCCGCCCGCGACGGTGGGCTGGATCGGCGGCGCGACGCTGGAGCCGCTGGATGTCCCCGCGCACGCGGTGGGCCCGCGCGGCCTCGGCCGCTGGATCATCGAATGGCGCGCCGGGCTGCTCGCCCGGCTCGACGCCCGGCTCGCCCCCGAGCACCGGGCCATCGGCAAGGCCCTGCTGCTCGCCGACCGCAGCACCCTCGACCCCGCGACGCGAGAGGCGTTCGTCGGTGCCGGGATCATCCACCTGCTCGCGATCTCCGGGCTCCACGTCGGCCTCATCGGAGCCTCGCTCGCCTGGCTCATCGGCCTTCGCGTGCGCGGTCCGCGCCGGCTCCTCTACGCCGCCGCCTGCACGAGCGCGTACGTGTGCCTCATCGGCGCGCCACCCTCGGCCGTGCGGGCGGCGCTGATGTTCTGGGGTTGGGCGCTCGCTTTCCGCCGGGCCCGCCCCGCCCGCATCGGCGACCTCGCGGCGCTCGCGGCGATGCTCGCCATCCTGGCCGACCC
Source organism: Candidatus Palauibacter australiensis (assembly GCA_026705295.1). Taxonomy (NCBI): domain Bacteria; kingdom Pseudomonadati; phylum Gemmatimonadota; class Gemmatimonadia; order Candidatus Palauibacterales; family Candidatus Palauibacteraceae; genus Candidatus Palauibacter; species Candidatus Palauibacter australiensis. The sequence goes on along the minus strand of JAPPBA010000015.1, from coordinate 15,135 downwards.
GCTCATCGTGACGGACGTAGGCTTTCAGCTCTCGTTCGCCGGGTTCACGGGCGTCGTGCTCGGCGGCCGCGTCCCGCTGCCGCGCCCGCTCTCCTCCCGGCGCCTGCGCGGCATCGGGCGGGCGCTCGCCGTGAGTTGCGGCGCGTTCCTCGTCACCGCGCCCATCGCGGCCTACCACTTCGACCGCATCGTCGTCGCCTCGATCCCGGCCAGCGTGGTGGCGGGTGCGGTCGTGAGTCTCGCGCTTCCCGCCCTCGCGCTCACGCTGATCCTGCCGTGGAGTCTGTGGATGCTGTTCGCCGGCGCCGCGGACACGGCGCTCGCCTGCCTCGCGGCGATCGCGGCCTTCTTCGCGGGGCTCCCGCTGAGCTGGACGGGCCCCGGCCTCGGCCCCCGCGCGTGGGCGGTCGCGGCCGCGCTCGTCGCCCTCGCGCTCGACAGGACGCGCGCTCGGCGCGGCCTCGGCCTCCTCTCGGTCGGCGCCGTGCTCGCGCTCACGGTCGCCTGGCCCCTCGTCCGGGCCGGCTTCGACCGGGGCACGGCGCTCGTCTGCACCCTCGCCGTGGGGCAGGGCGACGCCGCCGTCGTGCGGACCGGCGCCGGCCGATGGCTCGTCTTCGACGCGGGCCCGGGCTCGGCCTTCCGAACGGCCGGCACGGCATCCGGCCCGCCGATGGCCGACGCGGGAAGCCGCGTCGTCGTGCCCTTCCTGCGCGGCAGGGGCGCCCGGACCGTGGAGCTGCTCCTGATCTCCCATCCCCACCTCGACCACTACGGCGGCACCGCCGCGGTGTTCGAGGCCCTCCGGGTCCGCCGGGTGTTCGATCCCGGCGTCCCGGAACCCAGCGCGTCCTACCTTGCCTTCCTCGAGCGGATTCAGGAGGAGGGCGCCTCCTGGCACGCGCCCCGCGCCGGAGACCGCCTCCGCATCGACGATGTCGAACTCGAGATTCTCTGGCCCGACGGGCCGGCCGGTTCGGACGCGAACGAAGGCTCTCTCTCCTTCCGTCTCACCGTCGGCGGCTTCCGCTACGTGAACACGGGCGACGCCGGCATCGATGTCGAACGCGAGATCCTGGAGCACCTTGCCCCGCGTCGTCCGGAGGCGGATGTCCTCAAGCTCGGCCACCACGGCAGCCGGACCTCCAGTTCCGTCGCGTGGCTGGAGGCGACGGAGCCGGACATCGCCGTGATCTCGTCGGGGACGGGGAACCGGTACGGGCACCCGCACGCCGTGACGCTCGCGCGACTCGACTCCGCCCGGGTGCCGCGCGTGTGGCGGACGGATCTCGACGGTCCCCTGTGCGTCGAGATCGACGCGCGCGGCTGGAGGATCGCGGACGCGCCTTGACGCGAAAAACCGCCCCTCCGTAACCTCTCAGCCCCACCCCCCCGACTTCCGCGGAGCCACCTTGACCGGATCCATCGTCACCGTCGAGCACTTCATCGCCGAGCAGGAGCGCGAATACCCTCAGGCCACGGGCGCGCTCACCGACATCCTGCTCCAGATCAGCCTCGCCGCGAAGGTCATCTCCGCGGCCGTGAATCGCGCCGGCCTCATCGACATCCTCGGCGTGATCGGGAGCACGAACGTGCACGACGAGGAAGTGCAGAAGCTGGACGACTACGCGAACGACGTCCTCCTGAACCTGCTGCGGCGCTGCGGCAGCCTGAGCGGCATGGTGTCCGAGGAAGAGGAGGGGTTCGTGCATGTCCCCGAATCGCGCGACCCCGGACCGTACATCATCGCGTTCGACCCGCTCGACGGCAGTTCGAACATCGACGTGAACATCTCCGTGGGGACGATCTTCTCCGTCTACCGGAAGCGGAGCGACGGGACCAAGGTGCGGCGGCGAGACCTGCTTCAGCCGGGGTCCGAACAGGTCGCGGCGGGATACGTGCTGTACGGCTCTTCGACCATGCTCGTCTTCACGACGGGGGTGGGCGTTCACGGCTTCACCCTCGACCCGGGGATCGGCGAGTTCCTCCTCTCGTACCGGAACCTGCGCATTCCCTCGCCCGGCAAGAACATCTACAGCATCAACGAGGCCTACTTCGACAAGTGGACGCCGGGCCAGCAGCGGCTCGTCGAACGGCTCCGGCAGCCGCCCCCCGACGCGCCGTCGTTCTCCGCGCGCTACGTTGGGTCCATGGTCGCGGACTTCCACCGCACGCTCCTCCGCGGCGGGATCTTCATGTACCCGGGGACCGTCGCCAGGCCGGAGGGGAAGCTGCGCCTGCTGTACGAGGTGGCCCCCATGGCCATGATCTGCGAGCAGGCGGGCGGTCTGGCCACCGATGGCCGGCAGCGCATCCTCGACATCGAGCCCGAGGGGCTGCACCACTGTGTGCCGACCTTCCTTGGCGCCCCCGACCTCGTGGAAATGGCGGGCCGCTACCTGGCCGACGACTGACGACATGCGAAAGGGGGCCCGAAGGCCCCCTCTCTCGTTCCCGCTTCGGGAGTCGCCGCTCCCGTGACCTACCGCATCAGAACGAAATCCGCGCCCCGAGCTGAAGCGCCCAGCGCGACAGGATGTTGTCGATCTGGTACACGTCGTTGATGTCCGGTGCGCCGCTCTCGTCGGTGTCGCGCTGCGTGAAGCGGACGACCGGCACGCCCGTGGCCGAGTCGTAGCGCCGGAACGACAGGATGGTGGACGTCCCGAAGTTCGTGTAACGCTGCCGGCCCCACTCCGAGTTCAGGAAGTTGCCGACGTTGATGAAGTCGAGCGTGACCTGGATGTTCCGGCTCCCGGGCCCCGGAAGCGGTACATCCTGCGCGATCCGCAGATCGAGGCTGCGCACCCAGGGCTCGCGCGACGAGTTCCGGCCCACGATCCCGCCGCGGTACTCGTCCAGCCCCGGAATGTCGCTCACGAACGCATCCCACGCGGCGAAGTCCATGCAGCCGCGGCAGTCCGTCTCGAAGATCGCGTCGTCGGCATCGCCCGGGACGAATGCAAGGTCGTTGAACCGTCGCCCGTCGTTGTTCGCGTCCCCGAAGTACGTCCAGCTGAAGGGCCGGCCCGCGCGGGCCTCGTAGAACGCCGTGATCGTCGTGCCCACATCGTCGCTCCACGCGAAGCGCTGCGAGAGGGAGGCGATGATCCGGTGCTTGATCTCGAAGTCCGCCGTTCCCTCGCCGGGGTTGTTTGGATCGACGCCGATCTCGTTGTACTGGAAGTTCGAGATCGCGCGGCTGGACTGCCCGCTGTTCACGTCCGTGGCGTCCGTCCACGTGTAGGCGAGGCTTCCGAACATGTTCGGAAGGAAGTCGCCGCCAAAGCGCTTCTGCAACTGCGTGGTGAACTGGATCTGGCGGCCCTGGTTCGTGTTGGCGAGCAGGAAGACGCCGGGCGAAAACTCCCGGTCCACCGGGTCGTCGGAGAAGAGCACGCGACCATCGCTCGTCCTCCCCTCCGGCTGGATGCTGAGATCCTGGTAGAGGATGTCGTTGACGTTCTTCGTGTAGATCCCCTCGACCGTGAGCACGAGGCCATCGCGCAACTCGCGGTCGATTCCGATCGTCGTCCGCCACGCCTGCGGGAACTTGAAGTTCGTGTCAGTGAGGTCGACCTCGGTCGTCGCGATCTCCGCGCCGGGCACCGGCACCGGAGTGGGGTCGCCCGTGAACGGTGGCGGCGTGCAGCCCCGCCACGGGGCGCAGTCGATGCGGATGAAGTCCATCCCCGTGTTCGAGTACTGGTTCGAGAGCCACACGAACGGGTTGCGGCCCGTGAAGATCCCGGTGCCACCGCGGAGCTGCGTCCTCCGGTCCTCGTCCAGCGCGGCGTTGAACCCGAGCCGTGGGGACCACATCACGTTGCCGCTCGGCACGTCGCTCGTGTGCCGACCCGGGAAGGCGGCCGCGAAGCTCGGGTTCTCGAGCGGCGCGTCCGGCATCGACATGATGTCCGCGCGCAGCCCCAGCGAGACGTTGAAACGATCGCTGAGGTCGATCTGGTCCTGGGCGTAGAAGCCGAACTGCATCGCGCCCCACTCCGCCCTCGGGTAGGGGTCCGCGAGCCGCGAGATCGACGCCCGGTACCGCGTCGCCATCCCGTTGCGGAAGTTGTCGAGCGCGTTCTCGCCGTCGAACTCCCACTGCCCGAAGGCGTCCTGGATGAAGAGGTTCGAAAACGAATAGAACTCGTTGTGCGTCCCGAAGGTTAGCGTGTGGTCGCCCCGGAAGAGCGTGAGGTCGTTGGTGATCTCGAACACGTCCTGATCGAGCGCGTTCTGCTGCGAGAAGCGCTCGATCCCCAGCGTCACGCTCTCGCTCTCGCCATCGAACGGCTCGATGTCGACCTCGGGGAAGATCGCGAGGTCCGGCGTCCGCTTGTCCCGCTGACGCTGGTACGAGACGCGGAACATGTTGGCGGTGGCGGAGCCCAGCCGGCTGTCGAGCTGTATCACCGTGGAGTTGGACACGGCGTCGAAGGTGTACCCCTGGCCGGGCAGGCCGACCTCGCCGGAGTGGCGGCTGATCCCCCGCTGCGAATTCGCGTTCACATGGTTGTGCCGCACGATGAGGTGGTTGTCGTCGGACAGGTTGAAGTCCAGGCGGGTGAAGAACTTGAGGTCGTCCGTCTCCCGCTGGAGGCTCTCCTCGAAGCGTCCCGGGTCATAGTTGTAGACGGAGTTCGCAATGTCGACGATCTGGTTGATCGTCCCCGCGTCGATGAAGTCGATCGTGTTCGTCTGGCTGCTGCCGACCAGTCCGAGCGCCAGCGGGCGGCTCGTCTGCTTGATCTCGCCGCTGGTGAAGAAGTGGATCTTGTCGCGCTGGATGGGGCCGCCCGCGCGGAAGCCCGCCTGCAGCTCGCTGAAGTCGGAGAGCGGATTGTCGTCGAGGCTGCCCGTGAACCCCTGGTTCCGTCCAAAGGCGTAGCCCGAGGCGTCGAAGTCGTTCGTTCCCGAGCGGGTGACGACGTTGATCGAGCCGCCGGTGAAACCGCCCTGGCGTACGTCGAAGGGCGCGATCGCGACCTGGAACTCCTGGACCGCGTCGAGCGAGATCGGCTGCGAGTTGGCCTGTCCGCCCGGCGTTCCGCTGGCCGGGAGTCCGAAGACGTCGTTGAGGATCGCGCCATCGACGGAGATGTTGTTGAAGCGGTTGTTCTTACCGCCGATGCTGATCCCGCCGATATTCTCGCTGCTCCCGATGTTCGTCCCCAGCGCCTGCGGCGTGAGCCGCGCGAAGTCCTGAATGCTGCGGGCGATCGTCGGGAGGTTCTCGATCTCGCGCGTCGTCACGGTCTGCTGCGGTCCCGTGCGTCCGCTCGAAAGGATCGCGCCGCGCTCCGCCGTGACGGTGATTTCGCCCACGGCCACGGCCTCCACGCCGAGCACGAAGTCGATGCGCCGGTTCTCGCCCAGCGCGAGCACGAGGGCCTCGGCCGACTCGTCCCCGAAGCCGATGAGCGAGACGGCGATCGTGTAGGGCCCGCCGACCCGCATGCCCGGGATGTTGAAACGTCCGTCCTCGCGTGTGAGCGTCGAGTACGATGTCCCGCTGGGGCCGTGCACCGCGGTGACCACGGCGCTCGCGAGCGGCGCGAGATCCTGACCGGTCACGCGCCCGTTGACGGCCGCGGTCGTGACGCCCTGAGCCCACGCCTCGGACGGCGCGAACAGGCCGCCGAGAGCCGCAAAGGCGGCGATCGCCGCGGTTCTTGGGGAGAGGTTGTATTTCATGGCGTACTCCTGCGTGAAAGAGGGCAAATCCGAGGCGCCATGCGCCGGGATCGAGTCACCAAAAACAACGCGCAACGTCGCTTCGGAATGTAACGGCGGACGGCGGTTTGCGTAACAGGCATGGAGCGCCAGATGGGCACGTCTATTCGTACCTCAGCGACTCCACCGGATCGAGCCGGGCGGCCTTGCGGGCCGGGAGGATGCCGGCCACCAGACCGATCGCCATGAGGATCCCCGCGCACACCGCGGCGATGGGGACGGAGAGCTTCGGGTTCACGATGTACTGCAGGGCCGGGTCGTCGATCGGCAGGGCATCGATGCCCGTCACGAGCAGCGCCGCGATGGCGAGCCCCGCGAGCCCCCCGCCGACGGCGATGAGGATGGCCTCGAAGAGGAACTGGCTCACGATGTGCCGTTTCCTCGCCCCGACGGCGAGCTTGACGCCGATCTCCCGCGTCCGTTCCCGCACCACGACGTACATGATGTTCGCGACCCCGACGCCGGCCACGATCAGCGTGAAGGCGCCCACCAGTCCGAGGAAGATCTGAATCCCGAGCCCGATCTGGCCCACGATCTTCTCGTCCTCGATGAAGTCCCAGATCGCGAGCGCCCGCTCGTCGGCCGTGTCGAACCGGTACCGGCCGCCCAGCACCCGGTACAACTCCTCCTTGGCGACCGCCGCGTCCTTCACATCGCGAGGGCGCAGGAGCAGGTGGTTCACGAACTCCTGGCCGTAGATGCTCCGGAACGTGGAGGCCGGGATCACGGCCCGGTCCTCGTCCGGCCCGTTGTTGCTCGAGTCCTGGAACTTCGACTCCATCACGCCGATGACGCGGAACGGAAGCCCGTCCAGCGTCACCGTGCGGCCCACCGGCGGCGCGTCGCCGAACAGGCGTCCGGCGATCCCGTCTCCGAGGAAGAGCACGCGCCGCTTCTCGTCGATGTCGCGCTGGTTGATGAACCGGCCGCCCGGCGCGGGGAACATGCGCCGCAACTCGGAGAAGACCGGGTTCACGCCCTCCATGTAGGTCGTCGTCTGGTTTTCCTCCGCCTTCAGGTGCGTCCGCCCGCGGCCGTAGGAGGGGCTTCCCATCTCGAACTCCGGCACCGCGCGCAGCAGCAGGTCGAGATCTTCCTCCCGCAGCCGGATCCGCCGTCCCTTCGACAGCCCCTCGTGCTCCATGCTCGTCTGGCCGCCGTAGACCATGAAGATGCGTTCGCCGGCGTTGAGCAGCCCCACGGAGAACTGGTTCCGGAGCCCCTGTCCGAACGCGAGCAGGAGGACGATCGAGATCGTCCCCCACACCACGGCGAAGATCGTGAGGAAGGCGCGCGTCTTCTGGGCCCGCAGGTCGCCGAGGAACTCTTCGAGGAGGATCTTCCACATGGGTCAGACCGCCGCGCGAGCGGCGGCCGCCATCCGCCCGCGCGCGAACGCGGCTAGTCGCGGAGACATTCGACAGGGTCGAGCGCTGCGGCGCGGCGGGCCGGGAAGAACCCGGCCAGCATCGCGATGAACGCGAGGAGCGCCAGGGTCACGGCGGCCACCTGCAGGGAGATCGTCGGCGTCCCGACGAACTCCTGCATCGGGACCAGCGACATGAGCTTCACGACTCCGAGCGAGACGACGACGCCGAGCGCCGCGCCCACGACGACGATGAGCATGCTCTCGGTGAGGAACTGCCACAGGATGGATCGCCGGGTGGCGCCGAGCGAGCGCTTGATCCCGATCTCGTTCGTCCGCTCGCGTACCACGATGTACATGATGTTCGCGACCCCGATCCCGCCCACGCTGAGCGTGAAGCTGCCGACGATGGCGAAGAAGATCTTGAAGCCGAGGAAGAGGAACCCGAACATCCGCTCCCACTCGGCCGTGTCCCATACGGCCAGCGCATCGTCGTCGGCGGGGTTGAAGCGGTACTTGGCGCCGAGGACCTCGTAGACCCGCGCCTCCACGGCCTCCGTCCGCGATGCGTCCGCGGTCCGGTATACGAAGTTGGAGACGAAACGCGAGCCGAACAGGGCTGCGTGCGTGCCGGCGGGGATGAACACGCGGTCCTCGTCCCGCGAGTTGTAGGACGAGTTCTGGACCTTGGGCTGGAGCACGCCGATGACGGTGAAGGGCGAGTCGCCGATCCGGACCTGCTCGCCGACCGGGTCGGCGTCCCCGAACAGGACGCGTGCGACCTCGTCCCCGAGAAACACGACGCGTCGCCGCTCGCGCTGGTCGCGCTCGTTGATGAAGCGGCCGCCGGGGAGGGGAATGACGTTCCGCATCTCGCCGTAGATGGGGTAGATGCCGGTGATGTTCGGGTTCACGCCGTTGCGGCCGTAGCGGACGGGCGCCGCCCGCGTCGAGTACTCCGGGCTGATCATCGCGATATCGGGGATCCGCCGGGCGAGAACCTCTGCGTCCGCCTCTCGCAGCCGGATCGACCGTCCCTCCCTGAACCCCGCGTGCGGCATCGTCGTGCGTCCGCCGAAGAGGATGACGATGCGGTCGCCGAGCCCGTGAAACCGCTTGATCGTCTGCCGCTCGAGGCCGACGGAGAAGGCGAGCAGCACGACGACCGCCACGGTGCCCCAGGTGATGCCCAGCACCGTGAGCGCGGTCCTGACGCGCTGGGCCGAGAGGTCGGCCCACAACTGCCGTGCGGCGTCGAACAGTCTCACCGGGCGCGCGCCTCGCGCGCGGTCAGTCGGCGGCCGGCGCCGTACACTACGTGATCTCGCGCCGCGGGGGCTCCAGCACGCGCTCGCCCTCCGCCAGGCCGTCCAGCACCTCGACGCTGATGCCGTCGCTCAGTCCGGTGCGGATCTCGCGTTCCTCCGTCTCCTCGGGTCCCAGCCGAACCGTGACGAGCGTGCGCTCGTCCTCGAACCGGACCAGGCGCTCGGGGATGACGAGGATGTCCGAACGGCGCTCGATGATCACGTGCGCGTTGGCGGAATAGCCCGCCCGCAGCGCCGCGCCGTCCAGCGGCAGCACCGCGATCTCGACCGGGAAGAGGGTGGCGTTCTCCTCGTCGCGGCCCTTGAGCGAGATCTTCGTCAGCCGGCCCTCGATACGCGCGTCCGGGAGCGCGCCGATCGTGATCTCCACCGGCATGCCCTCGGTCAGCCGCCCCACGTCGATCTCATCCACCGTGCCGCGGAAGAGCAGTTCGTCCATCTCCGCCATCGTCATGAGGGCGGTCCCCTCCTGGAACGTCGTCAGCGGGACGACGGGGTCGCCGATCTCCACCATCTTCTCAAGGATGAAACCCTGGATCGGGGAGGTGATGACCGTCTCGACGGCTTCGTCGCCGATCGTCACGCGGCCCTCGGAGAGGAGGGCGAGCCGTTCGGTGGCGATCTGGACCTGGAGCGCAGCCTCGTCGTGCTGACGGGCCACGGTCTCGTATTCCTCCTCGGACACGAATCCGCGGCCGCGCAGCGCGTCGAGCCGGTCGCGCTGCCGCTCGAGCTGCTGGAGTTCGATGTCCCGCAGCTCCACGTTGCGCCGCGCCTCGACGAGCTCGATCGGAGTGGGGTTGGGCTGGACTTCGAGGAGGGGCTGGCCCCGCTGGACGTACTCGCCGGGCTCCTTGAACATCTGCCGTACGACGCCCGCGAGCTGCGACTTCACGCTCACTTCGACGAGTGGCTCGATGCGTCCCACGGCGAGCGCCCGGTCCACGATCTCGCCGCGCTCGACCGCGACGGTGCCGGTCTCGCCATCCTCGCTGTCCCCGGCGCTCGACACCGCGAACGCCGTCGCTCCCAGCCCGCCGATCAGGACCGTGGAGACCAGTACCTTCGTGCCTCGCTTCATACGAACCGCCGCTCCCCGTCAGGTTGAATTCGCGCGTGCGCGCCCGCCCGCCGCCACGGACCGCTTCACCTGAGAGCCTACGGGGGAGTCGAGGGTTGGTTTCGGACTAGGGCGTGGGAGATTCGATCCAGCGGGGGGCGCGCGGGATGGGGAGGGGCTGCGGCTGTGCCTCCAGGTAGGCGACGAGCGCCTCCAGATCCGCGACTTCCAGGGGGTCGATGACCTCGGCCTCGGCGAATGTCGTGTAGCCGCCGCCCCCGCCCGCGATGAAATCGTTGGCCGTGACGACGTAGCGGCCCTCGGGGCGGAGCGGAGATCCATCGTCGAATGTCACGTCGAGAATCCGCTCGCCCAGGGGGGCGTCGGGATCGTAGCGGACGACGATGCCGCTCGCGTGCAGGTCGACGTCTCCGTTCCGGGCGGAGTGCTCGAGCGTCCGCAGCAGTTGCGCGCCGGTCATCGTGTGGCGGACGAGCATGTTGTTGAAGGGCTGCAGTTCGAACAGGTCGGCGAAGGTGATCGGCCCCGCCGGCAGCGACCGGCGGATGCCGCCGTTGTTCATGAGGGCGACCTCGGCCCCGCTCGCGTGCCGCTGCGCGTCGGCCACGATGCGGCCGAGCGGGAAGTCGCCGTCCCGCGGGGCGGAAAGGGCCTCCGGGAGGTCCACGATGACGCGGTCGACGATGGCCGCGATCTCGGTGCTGTAGGAGGCGACGAGCCGCTCGACATCCGGGTCCGGCCCGACCTCGTCCGCCCACGTCTGTCGCACGCCGAGGCGCTCGGCGCTCACGGCCCCCTCCGCGCTCCGGTCGATGCGTCCGAGTCCGTAGGCCATCGTGTTCGAGTACGACTGGATGACGGGAACGCCCCGAATCTCGGTCTCCAGGCGCGAGTGCGTATGCCCCGTGACCGCGTAGTCGAAGCGTTCCGTCGTCGCGGCCAGCGCTTCCAGGGCCGGGCCCCGGCACGCGTCCGCCGCATCGTCCGGCAGACCGACCTCGCAGAAGGCGCCTTCGTGCATGACCGCGACCACGAAATCCACCCCCGCCGCCCGCACCTCCGGGATGTAGCGGTCGAGCGCGTCGGAGATCGACCGGAAGTCGAAGTCCGCGACGAGCGAGGGCCGGGCGACGACCGGCGTGGACCGCGTCGTCGCGCCGATGAAGCCGACCCGGACGCCGTCCCGCTCGACGATCGTCCAGGGCCGGACCCAAGCGGGGTGCCGGTCGGTGCCCTTGAGGTAGATGTTCGCGCCGAGCATGGCGAAGTCCGCATCGGCGATGCGCTCGACGAGGACGTCGACCCCCCAGTCGAACTCGTGGTTCCCGATCGCGGCGGCGTCGTAGCCGATCCCGTTCATCGCCTCGATCATCGAGCGCCCATCCGTGAAGTTCGAGATCGGCGTGCCCTGCATGATGTCGCCGCCGGAGACGACGAAGAGGGGACACTCGGGCGTCGCGGAGCGCTCCCGCGTCACGTAGGCGGCGAGCGCGGCGGATCCGCCGACCGGGCGTCCCTCCGACCAGTTCTGTTCCGCCGGCAGCAGCCGTCCGTGCGAATCGTTCGTGGAGAAGATCATCGCGCAGGCCGCCGGGTTCGCGGGGGCGCACGCCGGGAAGGCCGCGATGCCGGCGCAGAGGAGGGCGGCGAGGGCCGGCTTGAAACGGGCGGCGGGACGGCGCGGCATCAGACCGTCTGCAACGCCTGCGAGCGGTCCAGGTCCACGAGCGGCGCGGCATAGTTGCCGGTCCAGCAGGCGTCGCAGAAGGGACCGTGCTCCGCGACCGCGTCGCGCATGCCTTCCATGCTGAGATAGCCGAGCGACTCGACCTGCAGGTGCTCCCGGATCTCCTCGACCGTGTGGCTGGAGCCGATGAGTTCCTCTTTCGTGGGCATGTCGATGCCGTAGTAGCACGGGGAACGCACCGGCGGCGAGGCGACCCGGAAATGCACCTCCCGCGCCCCCGAGTCGCGGAGGAGCCGGACGAGGCCGCTGCTCGTCGTGCCCCGGACGAGCGAATCGTCCACCACGACGATGCGCTTGCCGTCGACGAGTTCGCGCACGGGGTTGTACTTCACCCGCACCTTGAAATCGCGCCCCCGCTGGGTCGGATGGATGAAGGTCCGGCCCACGTAGTGGTTGCGGATGAGCGCGAGTTCGAACGGGAGGCCGCTCACCTCCGAGTAGCCGAGCGCCGCCGAGTTCGACGAGTCCGGCACCGCGAACACGCAATCGGCCTCCGCCGGATGCTCGAGGGCGAGCTGGCGGCCGAACGCCCGCCGCGCCTCGTCCACGCTGCACCCCCACACGCGAGAATCGGGACGCGCGAAGTACACGAGTTCGAACAGGCAGGCGCTGGGCTCGGCGGGGGGCAGCGGCCGGAGCGATTCCACGTGCCCGTCGCGGACCTTCAGCACTTCTCCCGGCTCCACGTCGCGCACGTAGGCGGCCCCGATGATGTCGAGGGCGCACGTTTCGGATGCGAAGACGACGGCTTCTCCCAGCCTGCCCATGACCATGGGCCGGAAGCCGCGCGCATCGCGCGTCGCGTACACGGTGTCGCCGATGCAGAGGAGGAGGGAGAAGGCGCCGACGAGCTGCGAGAGGGCGTCGTCGATCTTTCCGTCGAGGTCGCGGTGCCGGGAGCGGGCGATGAGGTGGACGATGACCTCCGAGTCCGCATCCGTCTGGAAGATCGAGCCGTCGCGGGCGAGCGAGCGCTTGAGCTGGTTCGCGTTCGTGAGGTTGCCGTTGTGCGCCAGCGCGAGCGGCTTGTCCTCGTACTGCACGAGGAGCGGCTGCGCGTTGCGCAGGCTGGATCCTCCCGCCGTCGAATAGCGGACGTGCCCGACGGAGAGCGACCCCTCCAAGGCGCCGAGCACGTCGTCGTCGAAGATGTCCGCCACGAGGCCCATGCCCTTGTGGACCCTCGACATGCCCGACTCGTCGACCGTGACGATCCCGGCGGACTCCTGGCCGCGGTGCTGGAGCGCGTACATGGAGAGAAACGCGAGTTCCGCGGCGGCGCCGGTGCCGCTGACCGCCACGATGCCGCACTCCTCCCTGGGCTTGTCCAGCCCGAACGCCCCGCGCCCCGCGCCGGGGGCGCCATTGGTCGGGAGTTTCCTCATGACGTGATTCCTGCCTCCTCGCTCATGCGGCGCGGGATCGCCTCCTCGTAGATCCGCGCCAGCTCGGCCGCCGGCGGGGCGATCGTGTGGCCGGCGCCGGTCAGGCGGCACGGGCTGTCCGGGCCGTTCACGACGCCCACACGCGCCACGGGCACGCCGTGACGCCGCCCGTGCGCGGCGATGCGCTCGCCCGCGCCGGGCCGGCACGTCAGCACGACCCGCGAGTGCGACTCGCCGAACCAGCGCGCCGCGGCCGACACGTTCGCCCCGGCGGGCGCCGCGTCGAGATCGGCCGTGCAGCCGAGCGGCCCGCCTTCCGCCCCCACCGCGCACTCCGCAAGCGCGACGGCAAGCCCTCCATCCGAGGCATCGTGCGCCGAGGCGAACGCCCCGGCCGCCGCTCCCTCGACGAGAAAGTCGACCAGCGCCACCGCCTCTCCCAGATCCAGGGCCGGGGGCAGGCCGGCGACGAGGCCGTGGCAGGCCGCGAGATACTCCGACCCGCCGATCTCGTCGCGGGTCGCGCCCGCGACCCAGATCTCGTCGCCTTCGCGCCGGAACGCCGACGGGACGCGCCGTTCGAGATCCTCGAGCACACCCAGCATGCCGATGACCGGCGTGGGGTAGACCGGCTGGCCGCCCGTCTCGTTGTAGAGCGACACGTTGCCGCCCGTGACCGGCGTGCGCAGCGCGCGGCACGCCTCTCCCATCCCCTCGACGGCCCCCGCGAGCTGGAAGTACACCTCCGGCCGCAGCGGGCTGCCGAAGTTCAGGCAGTTCGTCACGGCGAGCGGGCGCGCCCCCGAGCAGGCCACGTTCCGCGCCGCCTCGGCGACCGCCGCCCGGCCTCCCGTGCGCGGATCGAGCCACGTGTGCCGCCCGTTCCCGTCCGTCGAGGCCGCGAGCGCGCGCCCCTCGGCGGGCAGCCGCAGCACGGCCGCGTCGGAGCCCGGCCCCTCGAGCGTGTTCGTCTGCACCGTGGTGTCGTACTGCTCGTAGATCCAGCGCCGCGAAGCGATCGAGGGGGCGTCGAGCAGCGTCCGCAGCGCCGCGTCCACCTCCCGGTCCGACTCGAAGGAGGCGTACGCGCCGAGGTCCGCGGACCGGGCTTCGGCCACGGCCGGGCTCATCACTCCCTCGCGGACGTACGTCGGACAATCGTCCACCAGCGGCTTCACCGGGATCTCGACGCGCACGACGCCGTCTTCGCGCACGCGGAACATCCCGTCGTCCGTGACCTGTCCGATCGTCGCCGCCTGAAGGTCCCAGCGCTCCAGCACCTCGCGCACCGCCCCCTCGTGTTCGGGCTTCGCGACGAGGAGCATCCGTTCCTGCGACTCCGAGAGGAGCATCTCGTACGGCGTCATCCCCTCCTCCCGGACGGGGAGGTACGCCACGTCGATGTCGATCCCGGAGCCCGAGCGCGCCGCCATTTCCGTGCCGCTCGAGGTCAGCCCCGCCGCTCCCATGTCCTGGATCCCGACGAGGAGGTCCCGCTCGATGAGTTCGAGACTCGCCTCGAGCAGCAGCTTCTCCGTGAACGGGTCGCCGACCTGCACCTGCGGCCGGCTGTCGACGGCCTCCTCGTCGAGTTCCTCGGACGCGAAGGTCGCCCCGTGGATCCCGTCCCGTCCCGTGCGGGCGCCGACCGCCATCACCGGATTGCCCACTCCCTCCGCCTCGCCCCGGATGAGACGCTCGAGCGGGAGGACGCCGATGCACATCACGTTGATGAGCGGATTCCGCTCGTAGGCCGGGTCGAAGATCGCCTCGCCTCCCACCGTGGGCACCCCGACGCAGTTGCCGTAGTCGCCGACCCCGCGCACGACCCCATCGAAGAGGTAGCGCGACTGCGGCGAGTCGAGCGACCCGAAGTGGAGGCTGTCGAAGATGGCGATCGGCCGGGCCCCCATCGTGAACACGTCGCGCAGGATCCCGCCCGACCCCGTCGCCGCGCCCTGGTAGGGTTCGACCGCCGAGGGATGGTTGTGGGACTCGATCTTGAACGCGACGCCCCAGCCGCCGCCGACATCGATGACGCCGGCGTTCTCCCCCGGACCTTGAACGACGGCGGCGCTCTCCGTGGGCAGCGTCCGCAGCAGGGGACGCGAGTTCTTGTAGCCGCAGTGCTCCGACCACATGGCGCTGAACACGCCGAGTTCGGTGAAGGTGGGCTCCCGCCCCATGAAATCGAGGATCTGCTCCCACTCCTCCGGGCTCAGCCCGTGCTCCGCCACGAGCGCGGCGCTCATCACCGGATCGCCCGGTCGGGCCTCCACGCGTTCGAGCGAGGCGCGCGTCATGACGACACCCCCGCGCCCGCCCCGGCCACCGCTCCCGCCGCGAATTCCGGGGCCTCCGGCGGCGCAGGGTCGCTTCGGCGTCCCCTCCCGCGGGCGACGGCCGCGAGCAGCGACTGGAACACGCCGAGCCCGTCCGTGTTGCCGAGGACGGAGAGCGAGTGGCGCTCCGGGTGCGGCATGAGCCCA
>JAPPBA010000014.1 GCA_026705295.1 Candidatus Palauibacter australiensis | reverse complement strand
CCGTCCAGCGGCTGAGCGCGGGCCACATCGCCGACGGCAGCGAACCGGCCAGCACCCTCAGAGTCCGGCGCTCGGTGCCGAGCGCGTACAGGTCCTCGATCCGGGCGCGGATCTCGCTCGTGTCCGCGCCGTCGGCTTCGTACCCTCCCAGCTTCAGGAGCCGGAGCACCCAGCCGGTCAGGAACTGGAACGTCCTCGTGGTCGGGGGCAGCGCGAAGGGCGTGAGCCGGAGCGTGGGCTCCGCCTCGCCGGGCGCGAGCTCCAGATACCGGCCCCCGAGGAACCGGGTCAGCCAGCGGTACGAGCCGCCGAGGTCCAGGATCAGGATGCGCGGATCGTACTTGAGCGCCTCGACCAGCAGGAAGTTGAGCGTAAAGCTCTTGCCCGAGCCCGTCGCGCCCAGGATCAGCGTGTGGCCTACGTCGCCCGCGAACAGGTCGTAGCGGTACGCCGTGCGCCACGGGGTCTCGAACACCGCCAGCGGCTCGCGGTCCAGATGGCGGCTCCTACGGTTCCCCTTGGGCGGCCCGAACACGGGCGCGAGGCACGCGGCGACGCCCGCCGACACGAACACCTTCCGCACCTGCCGCTTGCGCGGCTGCGCCGGGAGCCGGGCGAACCACGCGGGCATCTGGCCGTAGCCCTCCCGGATGACCTTCGCGTCGTGCGCGGCGAACAGCCGCCGCACATCGCCGTCCAGCCGTTCGATCCCTTCGAGTTCGCCGTGGAGCGCGACGGTGAGCGACGCCTCGCCGTAGGCCACGCCGTCGGCTTCGAGTTCGACGAGCGCCGCTCCCAGACGGTCGGACTCGGCGGCCGCCGCGGAATCGACCATTGCCGCCGCCGTGCCCTGGGCGTCCTGGGCGTGCGCCATCATCGAGTAGCGGCGCGAGAAGTAGTGGCGCTGCGCGCCTCGGATCCGGCGCCGCGCCGCTTCCACCGACCACGGCCGCCATTCCAGCGAGACGGTCGTCACCGCGTCGAGGCAGTACAGGTCCCGGAGCAGGTTCGCGTGCGCCTGCCCGGGCGGCGACAGCAGCGAATAGAGGATCACCGGCTCGCCGTCGAGCCGAAGGTGCGACCGCTCCGCCTCCAGCTCCGACAGCGCGAGCCGCCAGTTCATGCCGCTGCCCGTCGCGCCGTCCCAGAACGTGCCGGGGCGGTTGACGAGTTCGGACAGAAGCCGGGAAGCCTCGACGGCTCCCAGCATCTCGACGGGCGTGTGCTCGGCCACGAGCGAGCGGCCCGCGTCGATCATCGCCCGGAACCGGCCCGCGGCCGCCTCGATCTCCGAGGCCAGGTAGGATGTGGCCGTCTTGCCGCCGCGCTTTCGGAGCCGCTTGAACCGCGACAGCGGTCCCGGCCCCGAACCCCCGCCCGCCGGGCGGAGGCCCGGGTCGTGTGACCATACCACGAAAGCTTCGAGCCGCTGGACGCGCCCGGCGAGGAACGCGCTTCGCTTGCGCCCCGACAGGGACGCGATGTCCGAGCCGCCGTCGTCCGGACCCTCGGCGAGGCCGGGGCGCCGGAGCATGTGGAACTGGAGGCGCGTGTCGGAACTCAGGCCCGACATCAACCGCTGCCAAAGACCGAGCACCCGGTCGACCTGTTCGGGCGTGCGGCCGTCCGTGACAGCGGGCCGGATCCGGCCCGCCGCCACCAATTCGCCCGAACGGGTCAGGCAGGTGCAGCCATCGTCGAGCCAGCCCCAGTAGGGCAGCTCCTCGGCCAGCGAGCCCGCCGCCTCGTAGGCCCGGCGTTCCTCCGCGACTCTCACTTCGAGTCCGTCCGGATGCGGAGATGCCACGGCTCGTCCGCCCACTTGCCCGGATCGATCCGCGCCGGATAACGGGCGGCGGTCCTCAGCACGGCCAGCATGGCCGGGTCCCGCCGGCCCGCGAGCCAGCCCGCGCCGTAGCAACCCGCGAACACCACGCCGCCCGCCACCAGCGAAGCCGTCGCGTTCCACACCGCGACCGCGAGCGTCGCGCCCAGCAGGAACAGCCGCCGCTCCACGCCCAGCACGGTGAGCGGACGGTTCAGTGCCGCGTAGCCGGCCCAGCGAGTGACTCCCCGCATCAGAACAGCCAGCCGAGGAAGTTCACCGCACCCACGGCCATCCCGATCCCGAAGATGATCCCGGCCAGCGTGCGCTTGCTCCCGCCCTCGCCGAACGCGAACATCAGCCCGCCCACCACGATCGCGATCAGCGACAAACCCCGCGCGATCGGTCCCGTGAACTGCGTCTGTAGCTCGTTCACCGCGTCCACCCACGGACTCGTGCCCTGCGCCATCAGCGCGCCGGGCGTCAGCATGAGCAGCACGGCCCACGCCCCTGCCCGCATCGTCGTCAGCAACGTTTTCATCGTCTGTTTCCCTTTCTGGTGTTGGTTGGTGGGCGACTGCTTCGGCATCGCCCTAGCCCCGCGCGACCCACTCACGGAGCCACTGCTTCACATCCGCCTCGATCCAGCGCGCCGCGCGCGGGCTCAATCGGATCGGCGAGGGGAAGCGGTCTTGGGCCGACCAGGCGTAGATCGTGCTCCGAGCGAGACCCGTCAGCGCCTGCACCTCCGAGACCCGCAGCAATCGGGTCGTCGGTCTCGTCCTCTTCTCTTTCGGCTTCCTGGTCATCGCTCTGTCTTCTCTCGTTCTCCTCGCCCGTCTCGCGGATTCCGGCACGCGGGACCTTGCGGGCGGAGCCCGTGCCCCGCCCGCACCCCGCTCCCAGGCCGCGATGCATGCCAGCACCCGGTCCGCCATCCGCAGAGACGGCGAGCGGCCGGCCCGGATCTCGTGAATCAGATTCGGGTCGCCCGCCGCCCTCAGGCCGAGGGCCGTCGGGCTCACACCGGATTGGCTCAGGAACGCGTTCACCCGTGAGTCAAACTCCTGCTGGAACGTCATCGTGTCCCCCAACGCTGAAGGACTTTTTCCCTGACCGTCAACCCAAAGGGAATCCCCTATGTGTCTATGGTGTCTATAGTTGTCCTATGTTGTCCGGGAGTCGTTGGAGGCCGCCGCCAACGCGGCGGCGAAGCACCCCCGCAGGTCGGCATTCGGGGCTCCAAGGGTGGGATGGGGATGCTTGATCGAGCGACCGGTCCCGCGACGAGGCGATGTCGCCGCGAGGATCTGGACGGAGGACCAGCGGAGGCGGGGTCCTTTCTTTCTCGGTCCCGGGCGGCGCGGGCGTCCGGGGTCGGACTTGGCCGTGCGACACCCCGCCCGTGGTCGCTCGTTCCCGGCGGACGCTTATATTGGGTTGACCGCTTTGACTTGCGACGGAGAACGCGAACGCGATGAACAGCCTGCCCCAGCGGATCATGGAGTACGCCGAGGCCAAGCCGGAGGCCACGCCGATACAGGCGGCGGATCTCCTGCACCTCGGCGACCGGGCCGCAGTGACCCGGGCGCTATCCCATCTCGCCCGTTCAGACCGGATGCTGCGAATCTGCCGTGGCGTCTACATGTGTCCGATCCAGACCCGCTTCGGCCTTCGTGCCCCGAGTCTCGCAAAGGCACTCGCCGCCCTTGCGGCGCTCTGGGGCGAGACCATCGTCCCGAACGGAGGCGACGCGGCCAACTGGCTAGGCCTGACGACCCAGAACGCCGTTCGCTCGGTCTATCTCACTTCCGGCCCAAATCGCCGGTTGCACTTCGGGAAACATCCCGTGGAACTGCGCCACGCGCCGCGCTGGCAGCTCGCGGCACCGCACCGGACGGCCGGAGTGGTCATTCGAGCCGTTGCCTGGCTAGGTCCTCGCGAGGTTGAGAAGAGCCTGGACGCCGTTCTGCCCACGCTTTCGGGGGAGGACTTGAGCGAGCTTTCCGCCGTGCGTGCCGTCATGCCCGCGTGGATGGCCGAACCGCTGAGCGCCCGTCTTGCCGATGGATGATACTCCGTACCAGAGCCTTCCGTCGGACCAGAGACGCGAGGCCCTGCAAGTGGCGGCACGGAGCAGCGGGCGCAGGACCTACATTCTCGAGAAGGACGTCTGGGTGGTGGCGACCCTGGGCGTCTTGTTCAAAGCTCCATTTGGACGGCATCTGGTCTTCAAGGGGGGCACATCACTGTCGAAAGTCTGGCGAGCGATCCGCAGGTTCTCGGAGGACATCGACATCACGTACGATATCCGCAGCTTCGCGGCGGATCTGGTGGGCGGTGCCGGAGACGAGGCGCTTCCGCCCACGCGCAGCCAAGAAAGACGTTGGACGAAAGTGATCCGTCCGCGCCTCGCGGAGTGGGTGTGCGACGGAGTTGCGCCACTGGTGGAGGAGGAGCTTGGACGGGCCGGATTCGCGCCACGGCTTCGGGCAGAGTCGGAGCGGCTATACATTGCCTACGATCCGCTGTTCGAGCCGCTCGGACCCATGCGGCCCGAGGTGAAGGTGGACTTCGGAGCCCGCTCGACAGGCGAACCTCACGCGGTCCGCACGGTCGTGTGCGATGCCGCCGCGCATCTCCCGGACCTCGTGTTTCCGGACGCAGGGCCAGCCGTCATGCTGCCTGAGCGCACCTTCTGGGAAAAGGCAACCTCGATGCACGTCTACTGCCTTCAGGGTCGCGTCCGGGGCAAGCGATGGTCGCGGCACTGGCATGACCTCGTCCGCCTTGACGACGCCGGGGTCGCGTCACGGGCTCTGGCGGACCGCGAACTCGCCCTCTCGGTCGCGCGCCACAAGGCGATGTTTTTTCGGGAGAACGATTCCAACGGCCAGCGGATCGATTACCATGCCGCCGTGTCTGGCAACCTCAGGCTCGTTCCCTCGGGCACCGCTCAGGAGGCGCTCGCCGAGGACTACGCCGCCATGCTCGCCACGGGGATGCTGCTGGACGAGGACGAGCCATTCGGCACGGTCATGGAGCGATGCGCCCTGATTGAGGAGAGGGCGAACATTCCATGAGCCGACAACCGGTTCCTTTATGCAGCCAATCGGTCGGGATGTGGAGGCCCTCCACCGCCTCCGGCCTCGGTTGGATCGTGTCAGACGGTCGAAGGGTTGGTCAGCAACCCACCTCGCATTCCGAATGGGGCAGACCTGACTGGCGAATGATCGACATTAGCGTGCCCATCCGCAGCTCTCGGTGATCTGGAGCCGGGACGGTGAGCGTTCCGTCGGCATCGGTCTTCTGCATAGCGATGTGGCTACCCCGTCGTCGAACCTCGACGAAACCGGTGGCCGCCAGGATGCGGCAGGCTCGCGACCGGACAGGACGCGAAGCCTAGCCCTAGCCAACCGCAACCTCGATCTGAGTCACATAGACTTCGCCTCGCAGGCGCCGGTTGACATCTTCGGGCGGCGCGGTCTCGAAAAACAGGGCGAGGGCTTCGGCGAGGTTGTCGCGAGCCTCGACCACGGTCTCACCTTGGCTCGCAATGTCCAACTCGGGGCAGAGCGCCACATAGCCCTCACCCTCGCGCTCAACGATCGCGGTCAAGCGTCGAGTCATTGCGGTGCCTCCATGGGAGCGAGGCCGAAGACCCGGTTGGCTTCGATCACCATGGCCGCGGCTTCGCGAAGGTTCGACCGGGCTTCTTCGAGGGAAGCGCCTTGGATCTTGACACCGGGAAACTCCTCGACGAAGGCGATGTAGCTCTCAGGGACCTTCCGGAACACCGCCATGCGTTGCAGGTCCACGCTCTACTCCTTGATGCTCGTGCTGCTGTTTTGGCGCTAGCAGGCGCCCGGCTCCAACGCCATCCTCGCCTGACCTTGGCGGCGAGCCCCCGCCAAAGCCCCGGACGGCGAATGGTAATGGCTCATCCAAGAAAGGTTGCCGTTCTCCGCCGCGCCGTGCGACCTTTTCGAGGCGGGGCGAACCGGGAACGGGGCGTGCTGCTGTCACGACATAAGCGTCACATCATTCAGGGTGCGGACGACTGATGGTCAAGTACGAGATCATCCTCTTTTGGAGCGACGAGGATCGGGCGTTCGTCGCCGAGGCGCCCGAATTGCCCGGGTGCATGGCGCACGCAGACGATCAGGAGACGGCGTTGGGTAACATCAAGGACGCGCTGCGGTTCTGGATCGACCGGGCACGGGAGTTGGGGAGGCCCGTCCCAGAGCCCAAGGGCAAGCGCCCCTTGCTCGCCTGAGTCGTCCCGTGCAACTCGACACCCCGCCGACCGGCCCCGCCCGAAATGCAGATGCCAACGGTTGAGGAGCCGCGCCATGTCGCCGGATCGCGTCCGTCCTGCCTTGCGCCGACGCATGGCCGCTGTTGAGCGACCGAGGCCGAGTCTGATCGCCCGCGCACCGCTCCTCAGGCGTGAGGTCCGTGCTGCCGTCCCCGCCGCCCAGCCGTCGGTGCCGGAGCGGCGGGAGGGCGAAACGGAGGAACGTTTCGGACTCCCCCTCCGGCGACCCACGGCATGAACATTCTCCGCACTGCTTTGCTGGAGCGCGCCGGCTTCCGGTTCGGGGAGCGCGGCACGCAGAGTTCCCGGCACATCATGCTGCGCGAACTCGGCGAACTCCTTCACGCGCTCCCCGCGGGTGCGAACCGACTCGACTACGCGGCGGCCATCGTCGACGAGAACGTACTCGGCAAGCCGACTCTGGCTACCCGGCGCGCCACGCGGCAGCGCCTGATCGAACTATACGCGCTCGATCCCGCCGTGCCGCTCTTCCGGGTCCTCCGCCGACTCTGGGAGTTCGATGGCCGGGACGCGGGCGGTCGCGCCCTGCTTGCGCTGCTCGCCGCCCTCGCGCGGGATCCGCTCCTGAGGGTCACGGCGACGCACGTGCTCGGGCTCGCCCCCGGCCAGGAGCTGGCTAGGGCCGCGTTCGCCGACGCGATCCGCGCGCGGACCGGCTCACGCTTCAACGACGCCGTGTTGGCCAAGGTGGCGGGCAATGCGGCGATTTCCTGGTCGCAGGCGGGACACCTGAGGGGGCGGACGCGCAGGGTGCGCCGCATCGTCGTGCCGGCCCCGGCCGCCGCCGCGATGGCGGTCTGGCTGGGCGAGGCGGAGGGGCTCGCGGGGCATGGCGTGATCGACTCGCGCTGGGCCGCGGTTCTGGATGTCCCCGGAGGCGCGCTCCTTCCGCACGCGGTCGAGGCCCGGCGCCTGGGCTTGATTCGGCTGAGCGCCGCGGGCAACGTGGTTGACGTGTCCGCGCGAACGCTGGATCCCGGCCCGCCGCCGGGCTGCGGCCCTCGCGGAGACCGGCCTTCCCAAGAGACATCATTCCCCTCGGGT
Organism: Candidatus Palauibacter australiensis; assembly: GCA_026705295.1. Classification (NCBI taxonomy): domain Bacteria; kingdom Pseudomonadati; phylum Gemmatimonadota; class Gemmatimonadia; order Candidatus Palauibacterales; family Candidatus Palauibacteraceae; genus Candidatus Palauibacter; species Candidatus Palauibacter australiensis. The sequence goes on along the minus strand of JAPPBA010000014.1, from coordinate 13,911 downwards.
CCGGATACCCAAGTTTGAACCAGATCGCCAAGCTCTCGCAGGTCTACCGGCACCACATCGGCGCGCCCTGGCAGCCGACCCTCGCCGGAGCGCAACGCGTGATGATCGTGGTGTACGCGAAGGAACGGGAGCGCGCCCTTCGGGCCGGGATCGGCGAGTTCGAGCAGGCGACCAGGGCCGAGGAACACGAGTGGGTCCAGACGGACGCCACCGACTGGTTCGCCGAGTGGATGGCGGCCCACGACTACCGGGACGCGTACTTCGAGGATCCCGAGCTACTGGACGGCGCGCTCGTGAGCGAGTTCCGCGTCTTTGCCATCGACAAGCTGTCCGGGATATTGAACGCGGCGGACGAGAACACGGTGGTCGCCTTCTTCGGCGCGGCTTCGCTGTACGGCTTCATGCGCGTCTCGGACCTCGTCCATTCGGTCGAGCCGGCGATCCGGGGCCGTCTGGCCGTCTTCTTCCCCGGAATCAAGAACGGCAACAACTACCGCCTCCTCGATGCACGCGACGGATGGAGCTATCTGGCCCAGCCGATCACCCTGCACGAGGCATGGATACCATGACCGTCAGATCACTCAAACGACACGGCAGTCCGCGACCATGAAGATCCACGAACTGCTGGACCGCGACCCGCTGCGCACCGGTCTGGCCAACAACGGCCAGGCCCGCATCACGGGCGGGCGGGACTCTCAGGTCATGCGCGAGTTGCGCTCCGAGCTGGAGACGTTCGTCTGCAAGGGGCAGTTCGCGGAGGCGCTCCAGCGGATCCTCGAAGGCTACCTCGCCCGGCTCGACTCCTCCCGCCAGGACGGCGTGTGGGTGAGCGGCTTCTTCGGCAGCGGCAAGTCCCACCTTCTCAAGATGCTTGCGCACCTTTGGGTGAACACTTCGTTCGACGATGGACAGACTGCGCGCGGGCTTGCTGGCGACCGGCTGCCCTCCGGGGTGCGGCACGCCCTGCGCGAGATCGACACCCGAGCCCGGAGGATCGGCCCCGACCCCGTCGCCGCCGCCGGGTCCCTGCTCGGGGGAAACGTCGGGCACGTCCGCCTCTCGGTGCTCTCGATCCTGCTCCGCGCGCGCGAGCTTCCCGAACAGTACCCACAGGCAAGGTTCTGCTTCTGGCTGCGCGGCGAGGGCCTGCTCGACCGGGTGCGCGCGAGCGTCGAGGCCCAGGGGCGGACGTGGGAGCGCGAACTGAACAACCTCTATGTCAGCCCGGCGATCGCGAAGGCGGTGATGGAGGCGAGCCCAGGGTTCGCGACGGATGTGAAGAGTGCGCGCCAACTGCTCATCGGACAGTTCCCGCAGCCCAGGGCCGACATCAGCGACCGGCAGTTCTGCGAGGCGGCCCGGCAGGCGCTTGCTCCCGGGGGCGGCCCGATTCCAGCCACCATCGTCGTCCTAGATGAGGTCCAGCAGTACATCAACGAGGATTCCGACCGGGCGCAGATCGTCACCGACCTGGCCGAGGCGCTTCAGACGCAGTTCGACAGCCGCGTGCTCCTCGTCGCGTCGGGCCAGTCGGCGCTCGGGGGCCAAGCCGCGCTCCACTGGCTGAAGGACCGCTTCCGGACGACCGTGCAGCTGGCCGATGCGGAGGTCGAGGTGGTGACGCGGGAGGTGCTGCTCCGGAAGAAGCCTTCCGTCGAGCCCTCCATCCAGGAGATGCTGGAGCGCCACGCGGGCGAAGTCGCGCGCCACCTTCAAGGGACGCGGCTGGCCGCGCGCGCCGAGGACAAGCAGTTCGAGGTGGCCGACTACCCGCTGCTGCGCACGCGCCGCCGGTTCTGGGAGGCCTGCTTCCAGACCACGGATCCCTCCGGCACCAGGAGCCAGCTCCGCTCGCAGCTTCGGATCCTGCACGATTCGCTTCGCGCCGTCGCCGAGAGACCGCTCGGTGCGGTGGTTCCGGCCAGCGATCTGTTCCGCGCGCTCGCCCAGGATCTGGTCGGATCCAACGTGCTGCTCAACGAGATCAACACCCGCATCCGCAAGCTCGACGACGGCTCGGAGGAAGGCAGGCTCAAGGCCGACCTTTGCGGCGTCGTCTTCCTGATCGGCAAGCTTCCCCGCGAGGAGGGCGCGGATCAGGGTGTGCGCGCCGATGCCGACACCTTGGCCGACCTGCTCCTCGACGACATCGGCCGCGACTCGGGGAAGTTCAGAAACCGCGTGGCGCGCATGCTCGATGGGCTCGCCGAAGAAGGCGTCCTCATGCGCATGGCCGACGAGTACCGGATCCAGACGCGGGAGGGCGCGGAGTGGGAGCGCGCGTTCCGCGAGGAGCGCACGCGGTTGTCCGCGAACGAGGTGGAGATCGCCGCGCGGCGCGATCAGCTGCTCGGGGAAGCCGTTCAGAATGAACTGAAGGGCGTGCGGCTCTCGCACGGAGAGGCCGGCGTGACGCGCAAGCTGAGGGCGCACTTCGGGGCCGAGGATCCCGACGCGCGCGATGGCGGCGGGCGGAGGGAGGTCGCGGACGCCGTCTGGATCTGGGTGCGGGACGGCTGGTCGTGTTCGGAGGCGAACGTGCGGGCGGATGCCCGCCGGAAGGGCATGGAGGACGCCACCCTTTACGTCCACCTCGCGAAGCGGGGCGCGGACCAGTTCCGGGCGCACATCACGAGCGCCGAGGCCGCGCGCAAGGTGCTCGCCGCGCGAGGCGTCCCTTCCTCGGCGGAGGGACGGGAGGCCCGGGAGAGCATGAACAGCCGGCTCGCCGGGGCCGAAGCCGCCCGGGACCGCATCGTCGAGGAAACCGTCCGGATGGCCAAGGTCTTCCAAGGCGGTGGAGCGGAAGTCTTCGGGGACGGGTTGAGCACTAAGGCCGCGTCCGGCGCGGAGTCGTCCCTCGCGCGCCTCTTCCCCCGTTTCGCCGACGCGGACCACCGGGGATGGGGCACCGCACTCAGGCGCATCCGAGAGGGGACGGGCACGCCCTTCGGCGCGGTGGGATGGGAGGGAAGCGTCTCGGGCCATCCCGTTGCCCGGGAAGTGATGCTGAAGGTGGGATCCGGTGCGACCGGCGCGAAGGTGCGGGCCGCACTCGAAGCCGCGCCGTTCGGATGGCCCCGCGACGCCGTCGACGCGGCGCTACTGGGACTGCTGGCGGACGGACACCTGAAGGCCGAGCGGAACGGCCGACCCGTCAAGGCTGCGGAAGTCACGCAACAGTTGACGCCCGGAGTGCGATTCCTGCCCGAGAAGGTGCGGCTCACGACGCGGCAACGGACGGCGGTTCGCGGGCTCTTCCAACGGCTGGGTGTGCGGACACGGAGCGGCGAGGAAGCCGACAAAGCTTTGGCGTTTCTTTCCGAGTGCAGGAAGCTGGCGCATGCGGCCGGAGGTGACGCTCCGCTTCCGCCGGTGCCCGACACAAGGTTCCTGGACGATCTCTCCGGGCTGGCCGGGAGCGAGCAATTGGCGGCGCTGCTCGCCGAGCGTGAACGAATCGAGACTTCCACGGACCTGTGGAAGGAACTCGGAGAGCGAGCCCCGGAGCGCATCGGCGCGTGGAAACTCGCCGAGGGCCTCCACCGGCATGCCGATGGCGAGCTTGAAGAAGTCGCCGCCGAGGTGGGGCGGCAGCTTGACGCGATCCGTAAGCGCCGCACGCTGCTCGACGACACGGACCATGTCCAACCTTGCGCCGTCCGGTTGGGGGACGCCCTGCGCGGGGCGTTGGGCGGACTTCACGAAGAGCTGAGCGCCGCGGTGGACGCGGTGAACGCGCGGCTCGCGGACGACGCGACCTGGAGGAGAGTGGAGGCGGACGACCGGGAAGAGGTCTTGGCCGAAACGGGGCTGACACCGCCACCGGCATTGCGAGTGGGCACGAACGAAGCGCTCCGAAAGGAACTCGACGCGCGTGGACTGGCCGCGTGGCGTTCGGAGATCGATGCCATCCCAACACGCGAGAGCAGGGCGCTGGCGGCCGCCGCTCGGCGGTTGCCGGATGACGATTCGGTGACGTTCCGTAGCGTCCGCGTGAGGCGGGGAACGCTGGGCGACGCGGAGGCCGTGCGGGCATGGCTCGCTGAACACGAGCGAAAGCTCAACAAGGCAGTCCGCGAAGGTCCGGTGATCGTGGAATGAGCTCTTGTCCATGACCGCTCCTCTTTCCTCCGAGCTGCGCGCCCGGCTGGGCAACGTCATACAGGAGGCACGCCGTGCCGCCGAATCCGGCGCGCGCCAAGCGCTCAAGGCCCTCGCGGTGGACCGCCCGAAGCCCTTCGGTTCCATGTCGCTCACCGAGACGGCCCAGCGCAACGCGCTCCGAAACAGGGGCCGCCAAGCCGGTGACAGGATCGACGGCGCGACCGGTGCGCAGCCGATCGCGCGCCTCGCCCACGACGTCGCCTACGAGCACTGGCACCGCATGCTCTTCGCGCGCTTCCTGGCCGAGAACGAGTTGCTCATCGCGCCCGAGTACGGGGTAGCGGTGTCGCTCGATGACCTGCGGGATCTGGCCCGCGAGGAGGGACGAGACCCTTGGCAACTGGCGGGTGAATGGGCCCAGGGAATGCTTCCCGAGATCTTCGCCACGGACGACCCCGCGCTGGAACTCAAGCTCGCGCCGGAGACCGGCCAGACGCTTGAGGAGTTGATCGAATCGCTGCCGGCGACCGCCTTCACCGCGAGCGACTCGCTCGGCTGGACCTACCAGTACTGGCGCGCCGAGGAGAAGGACCGCGTAAACGCGAGCGGCGCGAAGATCGGCGCGGACGAACTTCCCGCCGTCACCCAGCTGTTCACCGAGCGCTACATGGTGCTCTTCCTCCTGCACAACACCGTCGGCGCGTGGCGGGCGGGCAAGATGTTGGCCGAGGACACCGCGCTGGCAACCTCGGCTTCGGACGAGGCCGCGCTGCGCAAGTGGATCCGACTCGCAACCGGTGGCGGATATGATTTCACGTACTCGCGCTTCACGCGGGCGGCCGCCGATGGAGACGAGGACGACGAGCGGTCAGGCCCTTGGCGTCCGGTGGCGGGAACGTTCGCCGATTGGCCTCGGGCGGCGCGTGATCTTCGGGTCCTCGATCCCTGCTGCGGAAGCGGCCACTTCTTGGTAGAGGCGTTCGAGCTTCTGGTCCGGCTTCGCATCGAGGAGGAGGGACTTTCGGCGCGCGATGCCGCCCGCGCCGTGCTCAGCGACAACCTCTTCGCTCTCGAAATCGATCCGCGCTGCACTCAGATCGCGGCCTTCAATCTGGCGCTCGCGGCGTGGCGGGTGGCGGGCGGGTGGATGCGCCTGCCGCCGCTGAACATCGCCTGCTGCGGGACAGCGCCCAACACGAGCGAGGCGGAGTGGGTCCGGCTGGCGGACGACTTGGAGGGGCTGACAGGTCTGGCCGAAGACCCCGACTTGTTCGGCTCAGGCGTGTCGCTTGCCCAGGGACCGCTCCAGCAGGGGATGGCGCGGCTGCACGGCCTCTTCCGGCGGGCGGGCGAGCTCGGGTCGCTGATCGATCCGGAGACCGCCGGAGGCGACTTGTTTCGCGCCGGATACCGCGACCTGAAGACGCTCCTCGATCGCGCGATCGAACGGGAACGGAGAACCGGGCAGCGCAACGAACAAGCCGTGGCGGCCGCGGGCATGGCGCGGGCGGCCGAGATCCTGACGGGCCGCTACACGCTGGTCGTAACCAACGTGCCTTTCCTCGGGCGGGAGAATCAGGACAAACGGCTCCGCGACTTCTCCGAAACCCACCACGGTGACGCGAAGCGCGACATCGCGACGGTCTTTCTGTCGCGGATTTTCCGGTGGCTAGGCGACCACGGGACGCAGGCGCTGGTCACGCCCCAGAACTGGCTCTTCCTCACGAGCTACCGACACCTGCGGGAGCGGCTGCTCAAGGAACGCACCTGGAATGTGGTCGCGCGGTTGGGGCCGGGTGCGTTCGAAACAATCAGTGGCGAGGTCGTCAGTGTCGCGCTCGTCGTGCTGTCGGCAGGGAAGCCGCATCGGGATTCGGAGATGGCGGGGCTGGATGTGTCGTCTCCGCGTGGTGAGCCGCCGATTCGGGCCGCCGAGAAGGCCCGGCTGCTGGCGGATGGCGCGGAAGTGATCGAGTCGGTTCAGGCAGAACAGTTGAAGAATCCAGACGCCGCTGTTCTGATGCGGCCGGTGGGGGAGCGGACCTTGCTGGAGCGGTATTGCAACGGCTTTGTCGGGATGATCGCTAATGATCGACCTGCCTATGTCAGGCGGTGCTGGGAAGTTCTGGACGTCGGAGTTAGCGAGCCGTGGGTGTTTCAGCAAGGCACGGTGAAGCAAACGGTTGACTTCGGTGGACTCGAATACGCGTTGCATTGGGGCGAATCCCCATCTCCTCTGTTGACGGCGAGGGACTACGGATATCGGGGACGAACGGTCTGGAACCACCAAGGCGTCGCCGTCTCCCAAATCGGCGCACTCCCCGTGACCCGGTACACTGGCGAGAAGTTCGACAACAACGCCGCCGTCGCGGGTCCCCTGTCGGGAGACCAGTTGGCCGCCGTCTGGGCCTTCTGCTCATCTCCTGACTATCACGCGGCTGTTCGTGAGATCAACCAGAAACTGAGCGTCACGAACGCAGCCCTCGTCAAAGTCCCCTTTGACCTTGATCACTGGACCAAGGTCGCCGCCGAGCGCTACCCGAATGGCCTCCCCGAACCCTACTCGGACGAGCCTACGCAGTGGATTTTCCACGGCGACCCGTGCCGGAGCGTCATCTGGGACGAGCAAGCCAAAGTCACGGCGCACGGTCTGACCCGGTTCGACCACACCGTCCTCCAAGTCGCCGTCGCACGCCTCCTGGGCTACCGCTGGCCCGCCGAACTCGATCCGGACATGCGACTCGCGCCCGAGCAGCGCGCCGTCGTTGAAGGCTGTGCTAACTACGACGATCTTGCCGACGAAGACGGCATCGTCTGCCTTTCCCCGGCGCGCGGCGAGGTCAGCGCCGCCGACCGCCTGCGCGCGCTTCTCATGCACGCCTACGGCGACGAGTGGTCCGCAGCCACCGAGCGCCGGCTACTCGCAGCCACCAACCCGGACGGCAGGACGCCCCGCTCGCTCGAAGTCTGGCTCCGTGACAACTTCTTCATCGAACATTGCAAGCTCTTCCAGCACCGTCCATTCGTCTGGCACATCTGGGACGGGCGCAAGGACGGCTTCCACGCGCTCGTCAACTACCACCGGCTCGCGGGTCCCGGCGGCGAGGGCAGACGGACGCTGGAGTCGCTCACCTACGCCTACCTGAACGACTGGATCGGGCTTCAGCGGGCCGAACGGAGCGACGGCGTGGCCGGAGCCGACGACCGCCTCGCGCACGCGATGGATCTCCGGCAGCAGTTGGAGCGGATCCTCACGGGTGATCCTCCGTGCGACCTCTTCGTGCGTTGGAAGCCGCTCCGCGCCCAGGCGATCGGCTGGGAGCCGGACCTTGACGACGGAGTGCGCCTGAACATCCGTCCGTTCATGCGCGCCGAGCTGCGCAAGGGCGGCCGCGCCGGTGCGGGCATCCTCGTCCGGAAACCCAACGTGAAGTGGAGGAAGGACCGGGGAAAGGAGCCGGAAGAGCCGAGGCCCCGCGAAGACTTCCCGTGGTTCTGGGGGTACCCCGGGAAGGGCGTCGTCGAGGTACGAACTGACTTCGAGGCCGCCGCCGACGCGGAGTTCGACGGAAATCGCTGGAACGACCTGCACTATTCGCGAGGGGTCAAGGAGGCGGCGCGGGCGCGGAGGGGAGGTACCTGACATGGATCAACTCGGGGAGGACACATGTCCCGCCTGTGGGTAGCCTTTCGACACGATGTCAACGTAATGGTACTCACACGGCGGTTGGCGGGTTCGTGACAGCCCCGTTCCTTTCCGACTCGGAGTTGCGGACGATCCTTTCGCGTGGCGAGGGTCAATTCGTGGAGTTCAAGTCGGCGTGGGATCTTGGCTCCAAGCCTGCCAAGCCTCTCTGGCGCCGAGCCCTGCGGGACAAGATCGCCGATGTCGTCGCGGCCTTCGCCAACGCCGACGGAGGCCTGCTGCTGGTTGGAGTGGACGACGACGGTGCTGTGAGTGGCCACGGCTATTCGGAACAGGACGTGTCGGCCTTCTTCGAGGTGCCGCGCCGCCGGTTGACGCCCACCCCGGATTGCCGGACAGCGCGCTTCAACCTCGACGGCCACGAGATCCTCGCGTTCCAAGTGCCGATTGCGCCAGAGGCCGTGATGATCGGCGGCAACGGGTTCCCCTACCGCGTGGGAAGCTTGATCGTCCGTGAGCCGCAGGAGGCAATCAACGAACGGAAGCAGGCGTACCGGCATATAGGTTACGAACAGCGATTCTGCCCGGGAGCCACCCTCGGCGACCTGAACCTGGACCTCGCCGAGTCCTTTCTGCGGGAGACCCCGGTCGGTGGTCGTCCGGTCCGGGAGGCGCTCCGCTACTACGGCCTGATCGAGGCGGACGGACTCGACTGGCGGGTCACCAACGCCGCCCTCCTCCTCTTCGCCCGCCGCCCCGCGTTGCGCTGGCATCCGCGCGCGGGCCTGCGCGTGTTTCGGGTTTCCGGAACCCGGATCGAATACGGTCGGCAGAGAAACGTGACCCAGATCGGGCGCGGCGATCCTCCGCTGGCCAGCGCCATTGTGGAAGCCAAGGAGTTGGTGCGAAGCCAGATTCGGAGGTCTGAACGTCTGCGTGGCCTGTTTTTTGAAGACATCCCGGAGTATCCCGAATTCGCTTGGCAGGAGGCGCTCGTCAACGCGGTCGCGCACCGCGACTACGAGGTCCGGGGACGCGAAACGGAGGTCTGGTTCTTCGACGACCGTTTGGAGGTTTCCAGCCCCGGCGAACTCTTGCCGCCCGTGACCGTCGAGGCTTTGCGGGAAGGCGCCGCCGCCCACGTCACCCGGAACCCCATGCTCGTTCGGGTGCTCGCGGACGCCGAGATCATGCGCGACGAGGGGGAGGGCGTCGCGCGGGTGTTCCGGGAGATGGCCGCCAGCCTGCTGCGGGAACCCGAGCTCGACTCGGCGAGCGGGCTGTTCCGGATGACGCTCTTCAACGAGCCCGTGTCCGGGGAGATGAGGCCGGGTTGGAGCCACCTTCTGAGCACCCTTCTGGTCTCGGATGGTCAACGCAGGTTGCTGCTGGCACGCCCGACCGGCTTCACCGAGCAGGACTACCAGCGGGTGAACGGGACGGGTGAAGATGAGTCCAGGCGTGGCGTCCGGGATCTCTGCGCCAAGGGCATCGCCGAACGGCAGCTCGACGCGGAGGGTGCGGCACCGACCTATTCGATCGTGTCCGCTCTCGAAGCGGACGCCCGATTTCTGGAGGCCCGCATTCCGGAGTTGCGTGCCTACTTCGACCGCGCAGCGGCGCTTAGGAACGCCGACTACCGGGCACTATTCGGGATCGACCGCCACGGTGCACTGCGCGAGCTGCGTCGGCTCGTGGCCCTCAAGGTACTGGCCGGCAGGGGCGCGGGACGCGGCACCCGCTACGTGCTCGCCATCCCCCCCGAGTGACGATTTGCGCAGCCTTCACGTCCGATGTGCGCGGCGCCTAAAGTCATGTGCCGTGAGCACTTCTCAGGATTATGCGCGCAGCCGCCGTCCGGCATGCGCGCGGATGCGGAGCTACGGGCATCGCCGTTGCTCGACCTTCCTCGCCACCGCCATCCCTGTGGACGGACGGCAGCTACAATTCGCATTGTTCGCGCATTTTCGGCGGAGCTGAACCAAGAAATGCGATCGAAATGCGAAACGCGCATTTCCGCGCGCGTTTTACCGGAGAGCAATGCGCGATTTGCGCAGGGTTCTCGTCCGATGCGCGCGCCACGTAAAGCCATGCGCCGTCGGTCATTTCATGGCTTATGCGCGCCGCCGCCACCCGATATGCGCGCCGAACGTCGCGGTTGGATGTCGGCCCCGGCAACCGTTCGCTCTCCGTTCGGCGAGGCACTAACCTACAGGCCATGACCGCGCTCGATCTCCTCGCCAGGGCCATCCGCGCCAAGGCCGACGTGTCCGGGGCCATGGAGCGTCCAGCGGCGATCCTGTGGCCGGACGCCAACCAGGACTGGCACCGACTCCTTCCTGCCGTGCGTTCGCGCATCCCGGAACTGCTCGTGCTCGGCGACTACCGCCCGGATGACCGCACCGGTCCCGCCATCTGGTTGCGCTGCGTGATCGACGGAAGGATCCAACTCCCGGATGTTCCGGGCGAACGGCCTCCGGTCGTCTACCTGCCGGGGATCGAACGGGGACAGCTTCGCGCGGGCGAGGACTGTCCCGAAGTTCTCCGACCCCTCGTCGAACTCCTGTACCGGGGCGTGGCCTGGCACCATTCCAACGGACGCGACTGGAGCGCGCGCGCGTTTCTCACGCTTCGTGCCGACGGCGTACCCGCAGGACCCGGTCTCGACATCGCGGGCGACTCGGAGACGCGCGAGGCGCTGCTGCGCGCCATCGGGGAGGTCGCGCAGACACCGCTCGAAGAGTTGCGGGGCCGCCGCCTCGACGCCAACGCCTTCAACCGGATTGCCGGCGTGGAGATCGAGCGCGACATCCTTCGCTGGCTGGGCAATCCGGAAGTGACCCGCCAGACGATGGGCGATAGGTGGGATGCCTTCCGGGACCAGGCACTCCGCGCGCTCCGGTTCGACCCCGAGGCCGGGTCCGACGTGGAAGCAGGTGCGAAGCTTGCCGAGGGCAAAGGGAGGTGGAGGTATGTGTGGTCGCGCTTCGGCGAGACTCCAGAGTCCTTCCCGGGCGTTGCGGACGTGCTCCGGAGAAGCCGACCGGAGGGCGAACTCGTACTTGAAGGCCGGGAGCGCTGGCCGGATCTGAACGACGAGGACGAGATGGCCCTGCGCGCGGCGCTCGTCGGGTTGCCGCAGTTCCCGCAACCCGCCGCCTGCGCGGAGATCGAGCGGCTTGAGGCGGAGCACGGGCCCCGCCGCGCGTGGATATGGGCGAAGTTGGGAGACTCCCCCCTCGCCAAAGCGCTTCGGCCGCTGGCCCTCCTTGCCGAGGCCGCCGGGAAATCGGTGGGGGGCGCGACACCGGACGACATCGTGCGGGTCTACTCCGAGCGGGGTTGGCAGGCCGACCGGAGCGCGCGCGAGGCTCTTGCGTTCGCCAGCCCCACGCACGAGCAGTTGATCGCCGACACGGTTCGCCACTTGGCGGAGCCGCGGATGGACGAATCGGCCCGGGCTTTCCAGGCGGCGGTCTGCGATCACCCGCTCCCGTCCGTCCGTACCGGAGCAGTCGAGGCGGGGCTTTCCGCTGCGGACGCGGAGACCCGCCATCCCATCGCCGCCGCCGAAAACGAGTGCCTGCTGTTCGTCGATGGTCTCCGCTACGAGCTCGGCTGCTGCCTCGCCGAGCGTCTCCGGGACTGCGGCTTGACCGCCAACGTACGGTCCCGCTGGGCCGCGATCCCGACCGTCACCGCCACTGCCAAGCCCGCGGTCACTCCTGTCGCGGACCGAATCGCCGGAGACCGTCTCGGCGCGGATTTCCAGCCTGTCATGCGCGGATCGAGCCGTCCCGCGGTTGCCGCCACCTTGCGGGAAGCCATAAGAGAGCGCGGCTATGAGATCGTCGGCGACGGCACCTTGGATCTCGGCCCCCCGCCCGGTGCGCGCGGCTGGCTGGAGACCGGCAAGATCGACCACCACGGCCACCACCACGACGCGGCCGGATTCGCACGGCTGGTCGAGGCTGAACTCGACCGGATTGCGCGCCGCGTCCTCGAACTCATCGAAGCGGGTTGGGCATCCGTCCGAATCGTCACCGATCACGGCTGGCTCCTGCTGCCCGGCGGGCTTCCCATGGTCACGCTTCCCGGACACCTGACGGCTTCCAAGTGGGCGAGGGCGGCCGTGCTCGCTGAAGACGCCCGGCCTGACGCCCCGCTTCACCCGTGGCACTGGAACCCGGACGAGCGCTTCGCCTCGCCTCACGGGATCGCCTGTTTCAGCAAGCGTCCGGAATACGCGCACGGAGGCCTGAGCGTGCAGGAGTGCCTTATTCCGGACATTCGCGTCCGCGCCGCCGCTACGGACGGGCGGCTGGGCCGCGCCGGACTCGCCCGCACGGTCATCCGGTCGGTCTCGTGGCTCCGGATGCGGTGCAACATCTTGGTAGAAGCGCCGCCGGAAGGCGCGGCAGCCGACCTTCGCCTGGGGACCCCCTCTGGAGAGTCCGTCGCGTCGAGTCCGAAGCCCATCGACGCGGACGGATGCGCCAGCCTGATCCTGCGCGACGATGCCCACGAGGACGCGGCGCTGGTTCTCGTCGTCACCGCTTCGGACGGCCACGTCCTCGCACACCGGAACACGAGAACGGGAGACCCTCCCGCATGACCGAGCCTACCGAATCCGCGTCCGCCGCCGATTTTCGGCTCGACGACCTCGACCAAGCGGCCAACGAGGCCTTCCCCGGCTACCTCGTCCGGAAGGATCTGGTGCGCCAGTACGCACGGCAGTATCCCGTGCCTACGTACGTCGTCGAGTTCCTGTTGGGGCGATACTGCGCGAGCGTGGAACCGGCCGAGATCGCGGAGGGGCTCGACATCGTGAAGGACCAGTTGGAGGGCCGGACGGTACGGCCCGCCGAACGCGAGATCTTCAAGTCCCGCGCCCGGGAAAGGGGCTCGGTGCGCCTGATCGACATCGTGCGGGCGCGCCTGGACGCCAAGAACGACTGCTATCTGGCCGAACTGCCGAGCCTGGGCCTCAAGGATGTGCGGATCGGCACCGGGTTCGTCGTCGAGAACGAGCGCATTCTAGCGGACGGCTTCTACGCCGAGGTCACGCTGGAATACGATCCCGTCATCGCCCAGGAGAAACAGGGCCGTCCCTTCAGCATCGCCGCCATGCGCCCGATCCAGATGTCGAATCCGTCGGTGCTCGACGTGCTCGCCAAGGGGCGGCGACGCTTCAACACGGAAGAGTGGAAGCGCCTACTGCTTCGCTCGACGGGACTCGAACCGGACGCGCTCGACGAGGGCGCGGCGCGGGTCGCCCTCCTGAGGCTGATCCCCTTCGTGGAGCGCAACTACAACATGGTCGAGCTGGGGCCGCGCGGCACCGGCAAGAGCCACGTCTACCAGCAGCTGTCGCCGTTCTCGCACCTTCTGTCTGGGGGCAAGGCCACGGTGGCGAAGATGTTCGTCAACATGGCGAACGGACAGCGCGGTCTCGTCTGCCAGTACGATGTCGTCTGTTTCGACGAGGTCGCGGGGATCTCCTTCGACCAGAAGGACGGCGTCAACATCATGAAGGGCTACATGGCGTCGGGGGAGTTCAGTCGGGGCAAGGAAAGCATCCGTGCCGAGGGGTCGCTAGTCTTGGTTGGCAACTTCGACGTGTCGGTTGAGCAGCAACAGCGGATCGGGCACCTGCTCAGCCCGCTCCCCAAGCAGATGCGCAACGACACCGCCTTCCACGACCGCATCCACTCCTACGCGCCCGGATGGGATTTTCCCAAGCTCAATCCGGCCGAACACCTCACCGATCACTTCGGGCTCGTAAACGACTTCCTGAGCGCCTGCTGGACGAAGCTGCGCGACACGACCCGACTCCCGATCCTCCAGAACCGCGTCTTCTGGGGCGGCGCGCTTTCTGGTCGCGACATCGAGGCCGTGCATAAGACGATATCCGGCCTTCTCAAGCTGCTGTTCCCGGATCCCGAAATGGAGGTCGAGGACGACGATCTGGAGTGGATGGTACGGCTCGCGCTCGAATCGCGGCGGCGGGTCAAGGAACAGCAGAAGCGGTGCCTCAAGGCCGAGTTCCGGAGCACCCACTTCTCGTACACCCTCGGGGTGGACGGCACGGAGAGCTTCGTGGCCACCCCGGAGCTGCGCAGCGACGAGGCGATCGACAGCGACCCGCTGCCGCCGGG